>NZ_JBEXLL010000004.1:0-203618 GCF_040609955.1 Nocardia sp. NPDC004568 | reverse complement strand
GGGGGGGGGGGGGGGGTGGGGTTGTGGGGCCGGGGGTCGGGGGGGGGGGGGGGCGGGGCGGCGTTGGGCCGCGGGGCGGGCGGGGCGGGGGGGGGCCGCGCCCCCCCCCCACCCACCCCGAGACGTACCGTTTCACGGCCCTGTTCCCGGGTATCTGCTGAACGTTCCATTCGCTCGAGGAGGCGTGGCAGCGAACAGGCGAGCGCGAGGAGCGGTTTCGGATCGATCCGGCCCGGGCTCGCGTGGGACCTGTTCCGGTACTGCCCGGTCGCGCGCCTCCGGTACGAAGAGAGGCCAGATGATCCAGGTTTCCACATCCAGGCCGGTTTCCGCGGCGCACCGCGTCACCGACAGTCGCGTGTTCGAACGCCTCGCCCGTGCCGGTTACGTCATGGCCGGGCTCGTGCACCTGCTGATCGGTTACCTCGCGGTGCGCCTCGCCTTCGGTGGCGGCGGCACCACCGATCAGTCCGGGGCCATGGCCGAGCTGGCCGCCAAACCAGGCGGTGTCCCCGCGCTGGTCGTCGCCGTCGCCGCCTTCGTTTTCATGGCGCTGTGGCGGTTCACGGAGGCGGCGCTGGGTCCGCGTACCGATGGCCACGAGGACCGCACATCGGATCTGTTCCACCGCGGTAAAGCGGGCGCCGTGGGCGTGGTCTACCTCGGCTACGCGATCACCGCGTTCGGTTTCGTCCGGGGTAGCGGCACCTCGAGCGGTGGTAAGAACGCCGGGTTATCGGCGCGGCTGATGGAGAGCACCGGCGGCAAGATCGCCCTCGTCCTCGCCGGCGCGGTGATCATCGCGGTGGGGGCCTACCACATCCACAAGGGCGCCACCCGGCGGTTCCTGAAGGAACTGCGGACCGAGAGCGCGCTGCTGCGCAGGTTGGGCACCGTCGGGTACCTCAGCAAGGGTGCGGCCATCGCCGGGGCGGGTGCGCTCGTGATCGTGGCGGTATTCCAGGCCGATCCCGGTAAGGCCGGTGGCTTGGACGCCGCGCTGAAAACGTTGGGCGCGCAGCCGTTCGGTCCGGTGCTCCTGGTCGCCGCCGGGCTCGGGATCGCCGCCTACGGTCTCTACGATTTCGCCTGTGCCCGCTACGCCCGGATGTGACCGGCGGATGCTCGTCCCGATCCACCCACGCCATGTTCCGCCCTGCCGACCGGCAGGGCGGAACAGGCGCAGTGGCGGCCCCGTCTCGCGTCCCGGCGTGTGTCGCGCCGTTCCGGACCGCCATGGATCCGTATCTTCGGTGACGTGAACCCCACCGAGCTGCCCCGTCTCGGGTCGGCGGCCGGCCGTTGGATCGTGCTGGCCACCGTGCTCGGTTCCTCGGTGGCTTCCCTGGACGCCACCGTCGTCAATATCGCGCTGCCCCGGATCGGCGCCGCGCTCGATACCGATGTCGCCGGATTGCAGTGGACGCTCAACGGCTACACACTCACCCTCGCCTCGTTCATCCTGCTCGGCGGCTCCTTCGGGGACCGCTTCGGCAGGCGTAAGGTCTTCGTCGCCGGCGCGGTGGGTTTCGCTGTGGCGTCCCTGCTGTGCGGAGCGGCCGTGAACATCGAGATGCTGGTGGCCGCCAGGGTGTTGCAGGGGGTGGCCGGGGCCATGCTCACGCCGGGCAGTCTCGCGCTCATCTCCGCCTCCATCGACAACCGCGACCAGGGTGCGGCGATCGGACTGTGGTCCGGATTCGGCGGGGTGGCAGGGGCGCTCGGCCCGTTCCTCGGCGGCTGGCTGATCGAGGTGGCGGGCTGGCGCTCCATCTTTTTCCTCAATGTGCCGCTGGTGGCGGTGGTCGTCCTGGTCTCGCTGCGGCATGTGCCCGAGAGCCGCGATCCGCGCGCGGCCGCCCGGCTCGACCTCGCCGGCGCGCTCGTGGTGGCCGCGGCGCTCGGCGCGCTGACACTCGGGCTGATCGACGGGCCACCGATCCTGGTGGGCGCCGGCGGGGTGCTGCTGGCGGTCTTCGTCCTGATCGAGATGCGCAGCGACCATCCGCTGGTCCCGCCGGCGCTGTTCGCCTCCCGGGTTTTCACGGTGGCCAATCTGGTCACTCTCGCGGTGTACGCCGCGCTCGGCGGCGTGTTCTTCCTGCTGGTGCTGGAACTGCAAGTGGTGGCGGGCTATTCGCCGTTGCTGGCGGGGCTGGCCACCCTGCCGGTGACGGTGCTGATGCTGGCGCTCTCGGCGCCGTCCGGCCGCTGGGCCCAGCGGCACGGGCCTCGCCTGCCGATGACCTGCGGGCCGCTGCTCGCCGCGGGCGGGCTGCTCCTGCTGCAGCGGGTGGGACCCGGCGCCTCCTATCCGCTCGATGTGCTGCCCGGGGTGCTGGTCTTCGGTCTCGGGCTGTCGGTACTGGTCGCCCCGCTCACCGGCGCGGTTCTCGGCGCGGTGCCGGCGCGCGAGGCCGGAATAGCTTCCGGGGTCAACAACGCGGTCGCGCGGACGGCGCAGCTGCTCGCGGTGGCGGCCCTGCCGGGGCTGGCCGGTATCACCGGTGCGCTGGACGATCCCGCGGCGTTCGACTCGGGTTTCGGTGTCGCCATGTGGATCTGTGCCGGCCTGTTGCTCACCGGTGCCGTGCTGGCCGGGGTGCTGTTGCGGCCGCCGCGGCGCGCCCCCGAGCCGGACCGGGTGGACTGCATGCCGCAGTGCGGGGTCGGTGGTCCCGCGATCGCTCCGGCGCGGGCCGCGCCGTGACGGCTGCCGCGACGCGAGTGGGCGATGCGGTTCGCGGCGAGATGCATGATCGAAAGAATCCGGGGTAGACGCCGCATATGCATTCGACACCCCTCGTCCGGGCGGCCGGCGTTTCCGCCGGTGTCGTCCTGTCGACCGCGAACCCGCGGTACGCGTCGGCGTCCGGTGCGATCTGCGCGGCTACGGCGTGCCGCGCAGATTGTCGTTGTCCGAGCGCAAGCGGTCGTTGTCGGCGTGCAGATCGGCATTGGCATCCTCGAGGTCGAGGATGCGGCCGATACCCGTGAGGTTCACGCCGGCGGCGACCAGCTCGGTGATCCGGCGCAGGCGAGCGAGGTCGTTGCCGCTGTAGCGGCGGGTGCCACCGTCACTGCGGGCGGGGGTGAGCAGACCGTGGCGTTCGTAGAGCCGTAGCGTCTGGACGCCGATGCCCGCGAGACCTGCGGCGACCGAGATCCCGTATACCGCCTGATCGGGATCGGGCAGGTGTTGCCCCGGGTCGCGCTCGTGATCCATGCACTCCTCTTCTCCTCGTCGTACGCGAGGTTTCCTACCTTATCAACTTGCACTATACAAGTGTCAGTGCTATAAGAAATCTGTGCCATGAGACAAAGATTATCTATTCGATCGACGCGAGAGAAGTATGCGGCAGTCGGAGTCCGCCGGGTCGGGAGAAGCCGGGCGGCCCGCTCGGGCCCGCTTCGTCTCGCTCTCGGATATTCCTCCGCCACAGCCGAGTATCCCGTTGTCCACCGATCCGCGAGTTTGGAGATGTGCCTGGTGATGGCCAGTACCGAAATATCGACAGCATCGACACGAGACCGTACGGAGTCACGCCCCGAGGCCCAGGTTGTCTGGCCGGAACCGAGTCCACTCAGTGAGTGGTGGAACCGCGTGATGGGCACTACCCAGGCGAGTGTCCGGTGACGGCGCCCGCTTCTCCGCGCCTCGAGGACTACCCCGGCGCCGCGCAACCCCGGGCGGCGACCGAGCGGTCCTCCGTCCGATTCGGCCGGGTGATCTGGTACGACGCCCAGAAAGGCTTCGGCTATATCGATCCCGACGACGATATAGCCCCGGTCTTCGTGGAGTACCGGAGTATCGACGCCGACGGGTACCGGGTGCTCTTCGCCGACCAACGCGTGGAATTCTCCACGGTCGCCCGGGCCGGTGGGGCGGAGGCCGTGGCGGTGCGCCTCTGCGACTGAGCGAACCGACGGCAAGGGTTGATCCAGACATGACGAGTACATCGCTGTGACCAGCGCAGACGGTCGAACGCAGCGCGCATGCTTGACTCATTCCAGAAAAGAGACAAGACTTTCGGCTGTGCATGCGGCCGTGGA
Organism: Nocardia sp. NPDC004568; assembly: GCF_040609955.1. Lineage (NCBI taxonomy): Bacteria > Bacillati > Actinomycetota > Actinomycetes > Mycobacteriales > Nocardiaceae > Nocardia > Nocardia sp. NPDC004568. The sequence continues at coordinate 199,565 of NZ_JBEXLL010000004.1, read as the reverse complement.
TTTCCAGCAGATGCTGCGGGGAGTTTCGCTGCGCGTGACAGCCCCACGCGTGGCGGTGCTGAGCGCGGTGTACGACCACCCGCATGCCGACACCGACTCGATCATCCGTGCGGTGCGGTCGCGCCTGTCGGCGGTCTCGCACCAGGCGGTGTACGACTCGTTGCACACGCTCACCGCGGCCGGACTCCTCCGTTGTATCCAGCCCTCCGGTTCGGTGGCCCGTTACGAGTCCCGCGTCGGTGACAATCACCACCACGTCGTGTGCCGGACCTGCGGCTCGATCGCCGATGTCGATTGCGCAGTCGGCGCGGCCCCGTGCTTGACAGCCTCCGACGACCACGGCTACTCGATCGACGAAGCCGAGGTCATCTACTGGGGCCTGTGTCCCGACTGTGCGGTCTCGCACCGCACCTGATCGCAGCTCCTGCCACTCATTCAGGAAGGAAAGTCGTGACCTCCGATAGTCGTCCACCCGCTCCTGACACCGGAACTCGCAGCGCCAGCGAGAGCGAGAACCCGGCGATCCCCTCGCCTACGGCCCGTACCGACCACCGCCCCCGGACCAACGCGGACTGGTGGCCGGAGCAGATCGATGTCTCGATGCTGCACGGCCATTCGTCCAAAGCAAATCCTCTCGGCGAGAATTTCGACTACGCCGCGGAGTTCGCGAAGCTCGATGTCGAAGCGCTGAAAGCCGATGTCGAGGCGGTGCTCACCGATTCGCAGGACTGGTGGCCGGCCGACTACGGAAACTACGGCGGCCTGTTCATCCGGATGAGCTGGCATGCGGCGGGTACCTACCGGATCGCCGACGGCCGCGGTGGCGGTGGGCAGGGCGCGCAGCGATTCGCGCCGCTCAACAGCTGGCCCGACAACGCCAGCCTGGACAAGGCCCGTCGCCTGCTGTGGCCGGTGAAGCAGAAGTACGGGAACAGTATCTCCTGGGCCGACCTGATCGTCTTCGCCGGCAATGTCGCGCTCGATTCGATGGGCTTCCAGACCTTCGGGTTCGGTTTCGGGCGCCCCGACATCTGGGAACCGGAAGAGGTCTTCTGGGGTCCGGAGGACACCTGGCTCGGCGACGAGCGCTACAGCGGTGACCGGGAACTGGCGAACCCGCTGGCCAACGTCCAGATGGGATTGATCTACGTCAATCCCGAAGGCCCCAACGGGCGGCCCGATCCGGTGGCCGCCGCCCGGGATATCCGGGAGACCTTCGGCCGGATGGCCATGAACGACGAGGAGACCGCCGCGCTCATCGTCGGCGGGCACAGTTTCGGCAAGACCCACGGCGCGGGCGATGCCGACCTGGTCGGCGCCGAACCCGAGGCCGCCCCGATCGAACAGCAGGGCCTGGGCTGGAAGAGCAGCTACGGTACCGGCAAGGGCAAGGACGCCATCACCAGCGGTCTCGAGGTCGTGTGGACCTCCACTCCGACCCGGTGGAGCAACGGCTTCCTGCAGAACCTGTACGGCTACGAATGGGAACTCACCAAGAGTCCCGCGGGGGCCTACCAGTGGAAGCCGAAGGACGGCGCGGGCGAAGGCACCATCCCGGATCCTTTCGACGGCCCACCGCGCACGCCCACAATGCTGACCACGGACCTGGCGCTGCGGGAAGACCCCATCTATCGGGAGATCACCAGCCGCTGGCTGGAACATCCCGAGGAACTGTCCGAGGCATTCGCCAAGGCGTGGTACAAGCTGCTGCACCGCGATATGGGACCGATCAGCCGCTACCTCGGCCCGTGGGTTCCCGAACCGCAGTTGTGGCAGGACCCGGTCCCGGCCGTGGACCACGAACTGATCGACGACGAGGACATCGCCGACCTCGAGGGCAAGGTCCTCGATTCCGGTCTGTCGGTTCCGCAACTGGTCAAGACCGCCTGGGCTTCGGCGGCGAGCTTCCGCAGCACCGATAAGCGCGGCGGCGCGAACGGCGCCCGGCTCCGGCTGGCACCGCAGAAGGACTGGGAGGCCAACGAACCATCCGAACTGGCGCAGGTACTGCCCGTCCTCGAGCGGATCCAGCAGGACTTCAACCGGGCGGCATCGGGCGGGAAGAAGCTGTCGCTGGCCGATCTGATCGTCCTCGCCGGTTCGGCCGCGGTCGAGAAGGCGGCTCGGGACGCGGGCCACGAGGTGACCGTGCCGTTCCGGCCCGGCCGCACCGATGCCACCCAGGAGAACACCGATGTGGAGTCGTTCGCGGTGCTGGAGCCGCGGTCCGACGGGTTCCGCAACTATGTGCGGCCCGGTGAGAAGGCGCCGCTGGAACGTCTGCTGGTGGACCGGGCCTACATGCTCGATCTCACGGCGCCGGAACTGACGGTGCTGATCGGTGGTCTGCGCGCACTCGGCGCGAACCACGGTGGCACGAAGCACGGTGTGTTCACCGACCGGCCCGGTGTGCTGACCAACGATTTCTTCGTCAACCTGCTGGACCAGAACACGGAGTGGAAGGCGTCGGAGTCGGCGGAGAACGTCTACGAGGGCAGCGACCGCCGCAGCGGTGCGGTCAAATGGACGGCCACCGCCAACGACCTGATCTTCGGGTCGCATTCGGTGCTGCGCGCCGTGGCCGAGGTGTACGCGCAGCGTGACGCCGATAAGAAGTTCGTCGACGATTTCGTCGCCGCGTGGGTCAAGGTCGCCGAGAACGATCGTTACGATCTGCGCTGACCGGTGCCGCCGAGCTCCGGGCCGTCCCGTGCGGGGCGGCCCGGACCCGTCTCCGGCGCGGCTGTCGCGGGTTTCGCGGGCGCCGGAGTAGGCGGGTTGACGCGTATCCGCCGCGCGGGACCGGCGAAACACCCACCGGGTCAGTAGGATCTGGGGCTGTGGTCGAGTACCTGCCCCCACCACGGACACTGCTCACCGGCCTGACCATGGTCGAATCGGCCCGGTGGCACGACGGCCGGCTGTGGTTCGCCCACTGGGGCGCGGGGGAGGTCCTGGCGGTCGATATGGACGGCCGGGTCGAGGTGATGGGCGAGGGGCCGCGCGCAATGGGCTGGGCCATCGACTGGCTGCCCGACGGGCGACTGGTCACCACCGGTCCCACGCTCATCCGGCACGAATCCCACGGCGAACGGGTTCCACACCGCGCACTGGGTGGCAACGAGATCGTGATCGACTCGCACGGTCATATGTTCGTCGATGGAGCCGATTTCGATTTTCTCGGCGGCGGCGTTCCGGAACCGGGGTGGATCGATCTCGTCGCCCCCGACGGGACCTCACGCCGGGTGGCCGGGGACCTCGAATTTCCCAACGGCATGGTCGTCACCCCCGACGGTGCCACGCTGGTGGTGGCCGAATCGATGGCCGGGCGGCTGAGCGCTTTCGATATCGGCGACGACGGATCGCTGTCCGATCGCCGGGTGTGGGCCCGGGGCCTGGGCCCGGACGGAATCTGCGTGGACGCGGAATCGGCGATCTGGGCGCAGACCGCCGATACCGCCGCCCATACGGGTGATCCGCGCGCCCCGGCCGGCGCCTGTGTGCGTGTGCTGGACGGGGGCACCGTCACCCACCGTGTCGACATCGGGATCCCGTGCTTCTCCTGCGCGCTGGGCGGGCCCGGCGGACGGGATCTGTTCCTGCTCTGCAACGAGTTCGAAGGGGTCGACCGGATGCAGGCCGTGCAGGCCCGCCGGTCCGCGCGGATCCTGGTCACCGAGGCGCCGGTTCCCGCCGCGGGCGCGGGGGTCGGTGAGCCGCACGTTCAGCTTTCGGGGATCTCGATGCCGAAATGCTCACGGGTGATGTCGGCGGGCTCCGGACCGCCGCGGACACCGGTGTCGAGCGCGTCGATGGCGTCGAGTTCTCCGGCGGTGAGGTCGAAATCGAACACGTCGAAGTTCTCGGCGATCCGCGCGGGCCGTACCGATTTCGGAATCACCTGGCGACCTTGCTGCAGGTGCCAGCGCAGCATCACCTGGGCGGGTGTCCGGCTGTGCGCTGCCGCGATCTCACCGATCACCGGGTCGTCGAGGGTGGAACCGTGTGATCCGTCGCGGTAGAAGGTGACGCCGCCGATCGGCGACCAGGCCTGATTGAGGATGCCGTGCTCGGTATCGGCGGCGAGGAGTTCGGACTGGCGGAAATACGGATGCACCTCGATCTGGTTCACCGTGGGCACGACCTCGGTGTCGGCGAGCAGCCGGGTCAGGTGCTCGGGCATGAAGTTGGAGACACCGATCGCTCGCACGCGGCCGTCGGCGTAGAGCTGCTCGAGCGCCCGGTAGGCCTGGACGGTCCGGTCGAATTCGCCGGGCAGCGGCTGGTGCAGGATCAGCAGATCGATCCGCTCGGTACCCAGTTTCCGGGCGCTCTTGTCGAAGGCGCGCAGGGTGGCCTCGTAGCCGAAATCGGTGATCCAGACCTTGGTTTCGATGAAGACCTCGGCGCGGGAGAGCCCGGAACGACGCACAGCGTCCCCGACGCCCCGTTCGTTGCCGTACACCGCCGCGGTATCGATATGCCGGTAGCCGGTGGCCAGCGCGGCCTCCACGGCCGCGGCGGTCTCCTCCGGCGGGGTCTGGTAGACGCCGAACCCTAGCGCGGGTATCTCGACACCGTTGTTCAGGGTGAGGTTCGGGATGGTCATGTTCCCGACCATAGGCGGCCGCGCCGGCGTGAGCCCGGCTCCGGTGTCCGATGAGCGGTGTCACCCGCATAACGATGCTGCGCCGGGTACGGGACGTCGGTGTCCGACCTGCCCGCGAGCTCAGGACAGCCGGGGGAAGGACACGGCTGCCGCGGTGTCCCCGCGCGGCGGACCGGGTACGGGGCAGTACTACCGGGTGTCGCCGGAGCCGGTGAGGTAGGAGCCGAGCAGCCGGACCGGTCCGGCATGCCTCGAGTGCGGTGGCGGTGGTCGGGCAGCCGTCGAGCCGGTCGGAGTCGCGCAGCAGGGTGCCGAGCGTCCGCGTGCAGGCCACGTCGCGGCGCCCGGGTCGTGCGCGGTGTCGGGCGGGTCCCGCAGGATATCGGCGGACTCCCGGTCGCCATGGCGGACCGCGCGGGACGTCGCATCCGGAGCGATCGGCGTGTGCGAGACAGTGTCAGTGTTGTGCGTTCTCCACCACCCAGGCCGCTATCTGGGCGCGGGAGGTGAAGCCCAGTTTGGTCAGGATGTTCTCGACATGACCCTGGGCCGTGCGCTGCGAGATCACCAGCTTCGTCGCGATCTGCCTGTTGCTGAGTCCCTGGGCCACCAACTCGGCGACCTGATGTTCGCGCCGGGTGAGTTTCGCTGCGTGGTCGGCCGAACCGCCGGCCTCGGCGACGGGTTCACCGAGCGCGTAGGCCACGGCGGCGTCCATACCCATGGTCTGTCCCTGCTGGTAGGCCGCGTCGAATCGCCGGTCACCCAGTGCCGCCCGGGCCTGGCGCTCGGATTCCTCGTGGAGGGCGGCCATATTCCGGAAGACGGTCGTCACCCGGGCGCCGGCCGGCCGCAATCCCTCGGCGGCGCCCATGAGCATCGCGGCGCGTGCGGCCTCGGCCGGGATCTCGAGAACCCAGGCCAGCGCCTCGAGGCAGAACATATTGATCACTGTGCTGTTGAGGCCGCTGTTGACCCGCAACGCGTCCTGGAGCAGTCGCCGGGCACGCTCCGGGTCGCCGTCCCGCCAGACCGCGATTCCGAGCCCGCGCAGGGCCGCCGCGCGGTGGAGTAGTTCGCCGCGCGGCTCGGTGATCCTGAGCAACTCCCGGTAGTACTCGCTCGCCTGGGCGGTCTCTCCGCTCAGTTCGTATGCCCAGCCGAGTAGTGCCAATGCGCTCATCCGCAGCTGGCTTGCCGGGTCCGCACCGGTCAATGCCACCGCGCGTTCGAAATAGGCGGGCGCGGCGTCGGGTTCGCCGCGCGACATGGCGAAAAGCCCTTGGGAATACGCGATCTGCGCGTCGTATATCGGGGCCGCCTCCTGCTCGGCGAGGTCCTGCGCTTCCGCCAGCGCGTCCGCCGCCGCCGGAAACTCCCCGTGCATCGCGGCCAATTTGCCCGCCGCGCACAGAGCCCCGATACGGTCGGGTACCGAGTGCCACCCGGGGCGGGCGAGCGTGCGCTGCGACCACGACCGACCCTCTCCGTAGAGACCGCGGAAGTTCCAGAACTCGAAAAGCCCGACGGCGATCCGCAGGCCGGCATCCGCCGCCGCCTCGGTGTCCTCGGACAGGCAGTATTCGAGTGCTTCCCGCAGATTGGGTTGTTCGCGGGTGAGCCGGGCCATCCAGTAGGGCTGTTCCGCGCTGATCCAGCCGTTCGCGGCGTCCGCGCACAGCTGCTCGCACCATGCTCGGTGGCGCCGGCGCATCTCATCGGTCCGGCCGGCCTCCCGTAATTTCTCCCGGCCGTAGTCGCGCAGGATCTGCAGCATCCGGAAGCGCACCGCCCCGTCGGTCTCCTCGCGGATGAGTATGGATTTGTCCACCAGCGACGACAGCACATCCAGGACGCTGCCCGGACCGGGGTCGATATCGCAGACGTCCTCCGCGGCGTCCAGTTCGCAGCTTCCGGCGAACACCGAGAGCTGGGCCCACAGCCGCTGCTCGGCCGGTGTGCACAGATCGTGACTCGAATCCATGCACAGGCGCAGGGTCTGCTGACGGATCGGCGCGGTGCGGCTGGCCCGGGTGAGCAGCGGGTTGCGGATATCGATCCGCTCCAGGATCTGCTGCGGCGTCATGGTGCGCAAACGAGCGGCCGCCAATTCGATGGCCAATGGCAGGCCGTCCAATCGGGTGCAGATCTGCGCCACGGCCTCTCTGTTGCTCTCGTCCAGTTCGAAGCCCGGCACCGCCGCGGCCGCGCGTTCGGCGAACAGGGTGATCGCGTCGAAGCGGGGCAGTCCGGGCGGGGTGGACCCGCCGCTCGGGTCGGGGGCTTTCAGCGGCGCCACCCGCAGCACCGCCTCGCCGGCGATATTCAACGGTTCACGACTGGTGGCCAGGATGCGCAGTCCCTGGCAGCCCTGCAGGAGGACCTCGTCGAGTTCCGCGACCGCTTGCACCAGCTGCTCACAGTTGTCCAGCACCAGCAAGGTTTCGCGCGGGCACAGGTACTCCACCAGCACATCGATCAGCGGTCGGCCCGTTTCGTCGCGCACGCCGACCGCGGCGGCCACCACATCGACGAGGATGGTGCGATCGGAGACATCGGTGAGGTCGACCAGCCATACCCCGCCGGTGAAGTCCCGCCGCACCTGCGACGCGACCCGCAGTGCCAACCTCGTCTTCCCCACCCCACCGGTCCCGGACAAGGTCACCAGCCGGGAATTCGCCAGCAGGTTCTTCACCTCCACCACCTCGGTGCGCCGATTCACGAGACTGGTGAGCTCCAGGGGGATGTTTCCGGTGCTGTCGGCGCCGACCGGTTTGCGCTGGGCCGGTATCCGGGGCTTGTCCGCGGGTGCTTCGCGGGCGGGCTGCCCGTGTAGCGCCATCTCGTCCACGGGGTATCCGTGCCGCTCCTGCACCCGGCGGATGCACTCGCCCAGGACCGCGGCCGTCGGACGCTCCCGGCTGTTCCGGCTCATCGCCGATTCCACCAGGTCGCTGATATCGGCATCCACCCCCCGCTCGCGCAGATCGGGCAGCGGCTGGGTGGTGATCCGCAGGAACTGGGTGACCATCTTCTCGCCGCTGCGCCGCTCGAACGCGGCGTGCCCGGTGAGTGCGCAGAACATGGTGGCGCCGAGCCCGTACACGTCGGCGCTGGGTGTCGGCGGTTCGCCCTCGAGAACCTCGGGCGCGGTGAATGCGGGCGATCCGGTCACGGTGCCCGCGGCGGTGCGGAAACCACCCGCGATGTGCGCGATACCGAAATCGGTCAGCGCGGGCTCCCCGTAGTCGGTGAGCAGGATATTGCCCGGTTTCACATCCCGGTGGACGACGCCGAGCCGGTGCGCGCTCTCCAGTGCGCCGGCGATCTTGACGCCGATCTGCAGGACGTCCTCGGCGGACAGAGGGCCGTGGTCGCGAATCCAGGCGTCGAGGGAGCCCAGCGCATAGAACGGGGTCACCAGGTAGGGCCGGCCGCAGGCGGTGATGCCCTCCTCCAGCACGGTCACGATATTGGGATGTCCGGTCAACCGGCCCATCGCGCGCTGCTCCCGGGCGAATCGGGCGCGGTTGTCTTCGTCGGATTCCGCGGTCAGCAGTTTCACCGCGACCGTCCGGTCCAGTGGCTCCTGCTTGCACCGGTAGACCACGCCGAACCCGCCGCGGCCGATTTCCGCCGCGTTCTCGAATCCGGCAGCATCCAGCTCCGTCGCGACGGTCATCGTCGACTCGCGGCGGGTACGGACGGGGTCGTCACCGTTCACCGGAGCGGCGCGATCCACCGGGTCTGGTTGTGGGCACCGGGAACCATACGCGTCCCTCTCAACACCACAACTGTATCGCCGGGGCACTCCGGCGGCGAGGCATTGTTCATGGTCCGGCGAGGGCGGGGGTGAGCCGATCACACCGGTGACGCGGGAGCCGCAGGGGTGGTTACTCCGCGGCGCGCGCCGGCTGCCCGCTGCTGATCACGAACACCGGGAAGCGGTCCCCGCGCGGCGGCGCCTGGAAACGTACCCGGACCGGCCGGCAGTCGGCGCGCGGTAATTCGCCGTGGATCGTCGTGTAGACCCACGGCCCCTCGTCGAGTTCCACGATGGCGATCGCGGATTCCACCGCCTCGGTGCGGGCGTTCGGCGCCCAGGCCACGGTCCGCCAGCACACAATGGATCCGCTCCCGGTGGAGGGGATACGTTCGAAATCGTCACACCGGCAGGCCGAGCACCGGGTGACCGGCGGGGCGAACAGCCTGCTACAGCTCCCACACCGGCGGATCATCAGTGCGACCTCGGTGCATTCCGCGTACATATCGCGACAGTTCGGGAGGTTGTCGGAATTCCACTCGTGCATTGCTGCCCTCGATGTGATGGTTGCCGAATCGTTCGGTTACCAGGGTCTGGTATCCGGCGCGCGGATGCGCCGGTCGAACGGCCCCGGGTATACCTGTTTTCGAATAGTGCCCGGTCAGCGCGATGGCAGGCCGCGTGCCGGCCGTTCAGCGGGAGTGACGGGGGTCATACGGGGTGCCCGCGGGGGCCGGGGTGCGCGTGGTGACGGTCGGTGCGCCGGGTGAGCGGGTCCGCCCGTCGGCCGGCCGGGCCGTTGATCTTCGTCCGCGGTGTGGTCATGGCGGTGTGCGGTGCCGCCCCGTGATTCGGTGGCCCCGGGTACGACTACGAGAGAATCGGCGTCAGGGCGACTCGAATGGGCCGCCACCGTGGTATCGGATCTGTGCTGCTTTCTGCGATCGACGTACAGCCCGACCGGTCGCCGCGTGGCGGTCCCGCCGCCGAGCGAGGCATATTCGCGTCTCTCGACCGGAATGCAAAACGACTGCGGACCGATCGTATCGACAATCGTCGATAAAGGTTTCGTCATTCTCCGTGCGGTGATATATGTGAAAATCCGACGATATGGCGGGCGGAAGAATGCAACAGCCCGCCGGGCGCAATCCGGCGGGCTGTAGTCGCAGGGTTTCCTGCTCATGCGCAGCGCATACTTACTCGGCAGAGAAGCTCGACAGGGTTCCGATGCCGCCGAAGATGTCACCGAAGGCGCCGAAGAAATCGCCGAGGGCGCTGAAGTCCACTGAACCCATGATAATGCTCCTGTCGTATCCGTTGCTTCGGCGATGCCGTCTGCGCCGCCGCACACCTTGGTACTGGTGTTATACGAACGTTATAGGTATGCGGGGTTAAATCAAACTGAATTGTGACCTATCCTACACAATTGCTCCGCTGCCCTTCGGATTACATCGGTGTCGGTCGATTCGGCTGATCGCGGGTCGGCAAGTTCGGCATTTCGGAGAAATTGCGTGAATTTTTCACGTATTGCGACGCAGTCGTGAAGCGATGCATTTCGCACAGGTAATTATATGTTCGGGTGGCGCGCTTGCGTTTCCGTCGTTCCGATGGGGCCCGGCCGCCGCGGGTCCATGGCCGCGCCGGTCCGGGCGTAGGTCTGTCGATCGCGGCCGGGCTGGTCGCCGCCGGGGCGGACGCGCGCGGAAGGGCCGTCGGAAAATGAACACTATCGAGGAGTTATTCATGGTGGACGCATCGGAGACCACCCGATCCGGGTTGATCGCCATTCTGCGGGGCATCACCCCACGCGAAGCCGTCGAGGTGGGCGCGGCTCTGCTCGAGGCGGGTTTCCACGCCATCGAGGTGCCGCTCAACTCACCGGACCCGTATCGGTCCGACGAGTTGCTGGCGAGCGGTTTCGGCACGGTCTGCCCGGTCGGTGCCGGCACCGACCTGCGTCCGGAGGAAGTGGAGCGGGCCCGCTCGGCCGGCGCCGACATCATCGTGTCGCCCGACACCAATGTGGAGGTGATCGCGGCCGCTCGCGCCCTCGGTATGCGCTCGTACCCGGGGGTCGCCACGCCCACCGAGGCATTCGGCGCGGTTCGGGCCGGGGCGCGCAGTCTGAAACTGTTCCCGTCCGAGGCGCTGGGCATCTCCGGTATGCGGGCCGTGAGCGCCGTCCTGCCGGCCGAGGTGGAACTGATCCCGGTCGGCGGTGTCGACGAGACCAACCTCGCGGACTGGCGCGCGGCCGGCGCCGGCTGTGCCGGGATCGGCACCGCGGTCTACCGGCCCGGCGGACAGCGCCCGTGACGTACGCGCCAGGACTCGCCGGCTGTCGGAGATGTGGGCGTCCACCCCGTAGGACCCGCTCGTCACCGGACAACGCTGTCCGCTGCACAGGAGGAAATCAATGAAGATCGCGTCGATCGAGACGTTCACGCTGCCGCCGCGCTGGCTGTTCGTGCGTATCGAAACCGATGACGGCATCGTCGGCTGGGGCGAGCCCGTGCTGGAGGGGCGCGCGGCCTCGGTCGCCGCGACGGTCGAGGAACTGTCGGACTATCTGCTCGGGGAGGATCCGGGCCGCATCGAGGATCTGTGGACGGTGCTGTACCGGGGCGGGTTCTACCGCGGTGGCGGTATCCATATGAGCGCGCTGGCCGGTATCGACCAGGCACTGTGGGATATCAAGGGCAAAGCGCTGAGTGTTCCCGTGCACGAATTGCTCGGCGGCCGGGTTCGCGACCGCATCAAGGTCTATTCCTGGATCGGTGGTGATCGGCCGGACGAGACCGCGAAGGCGGCCCGGGACGCGGTCGACCGCGGTTTCGCCGCGGTGAAGATGAACGGCACCGAGGAACTGCAGTATCTCGACACCTGGGACAAGATCGACCGCTGCGTCGCGAATGTGGCCGCCGTGCGCGAGGCGGTCGGGTCGAATATCGGAATCGGTGTCGATTTCCACGGCCGGGTGCACAAACCGATGATGAAAGTGCTGCTGCGCGAAGTGGAACCGTACCGGTTGATGTTCGTCGAGGAACCGGTGCTGTCCGAACAGGTCGACAGTGTGGTGGATGTGCTGCGGCAGTCGCCGATTCCGATCGCGCTGGGGGAGCGCTTGTTCTCCCGATGGGATTCACGTCGGTCGACAAACGACCCGCGGCAGCCGGCGGCCTGGCCGCCAAGGCAAGTAGAGCGCGAATCCTCATCGCGGTCATGTTGTTCGTGACCGTGGTCATCAACTACATGGACCGTGCGAACCTGTCGATCGCGGTACCCGCCATCGCCGACGAGATGAATCTGTCCTCCGCGCAACATGGCCTGTTGCTGTCGGCATTCGGCTGGACCTATGCGGCGCTGCAGACCCGGGTGGCTGGTTCGTGGACCACGTCCCGCCCCGCGTGCTGTATCCCGCCTGCCTGCTGCTGTGGTCGCTGGCGACGGTGTTCATGGGCATCATCGGCGGTTTCGTCGGCCTCATCGCACTGCGGCTGCTGGTGGGAGTTTTCGAGGCGCCGGCCTATCCGATCAACAACCGCGTCGCCACCGCCTGGTTCCCGGAACGCGAACGCGCCTCCGTCATCGGATTCTCGCGGTGACCAACTGCACCGACACCGAGACCAACCGCCGGGGCCTCGCCGCGGTGCTGTCGATGGAGCAGACCATCCACAACGCCGGTACCGGCTGGCGGGCGATCGGCAACGAGACCGTCGCGCTCGTCGCCTACATCCTCATCGTCGGCTGGGAGTTCCTCATCGCGTTCGTCCTGCTCGCGGCGGCCGTCGTGTGGGTGCGCGCCCTGCGCGGGCGCGTGGGTGTCACCGGTACCGCCGCGCGGTTGTCCAGCCTGGACTGGACGATGGCCGTCCTGCTGTTCGCGGGCGCTTCCTGACCGTCGGCGGTGAATGGTTCCGGATGTGGGCCAACGAGGATGTGAACGCGTCATCGGCCGCGCTGCAGAATTTCCTCATCGCCGGGGTCGGGCTGATCCTGGTGTACCTGCCGCGGTCCGCAGAGGCCGGCTGACCCTCGGCGGACCGCGATCCTCCGACACGGACCGCCGCGTTGTCCGGGGCCACCCGCGCGAGGTCGTAGTCTCAGCGGATACCCCGCCACGAGAGGGAGTCGTCATGCTCACCGATCGAACGAAGACACCGCCGCGGGCGCTGGTTCGGGCGGTGGAGCGGGTCCGCGACGGACTGGCCGGGGTCCACCGACGTCTGGTGCCCGGACATCTCGCCCTCCTCGAGATGGTTGCCGCGGGCTGGTTGTCCCAGGCGATCCACGCGGCCGCCGCCCTGGATATCGCCGGTGCGCTCGCCGCCGGCCCGCGCGAGGGCACCGATCTCGCGCGGGCGGTCGGTGCGGACCCCGACGCGCTGCGGCGGTTGCTGCGCCTGCTGACCGCGCACGGTATCTTCGCCCGCCGGCGCGACGGTCGTTACGCGCTCACCCCCATGGCCCAGGCGTTGCGCGCCGACGCGGCAGTGCCGCTACGGGACGCGGTGCTGTTCTACGGTGGCCCGACACACCGTGACCACTGGACGCGTCTGGTGGACGTAGTGCGCACCGGCCGGCCGGCCCTGCCCGCTCGCGCCTTCTTCGATCTCGTCCGCGCCGACCGGGAATTCGGCGATATGTTCGATCGCGCGATGTCCGATATCGACGGCATCGGGCAGAGCGCGGTGCTGGCGGCGCACGATTTCGCCCGCTACCGCACGGTCGTCGATATCGGCGGTGGTCGCGGTGCCCTGCTGTCGGAGATACTGCGCCGGGCGCCGGATTGCACCGGTGTGCTGTTCGATCTGCCCGAGGTAGTGGCCGCCGCGGCGGAGCCGCTGGCCCGGGCCGAGATCGCCGGCCGGTGTACCGCGGTCGGCGGCTCGTTCTTCGACGCAGTCCCCGAGGGTGGCGACCTCTACGTGCTCAAGCACGTCCTGCACGACTGGCCCGCCGAACAGGCCGGGCAGATCTTGCGAACGGTCCGCGCGGCGATGGCCCCCACGGCCCGGCTGCTGGTGATCGAACTGCTACTCCCGCACCGGAATCGCCCGCATCCGGGCAACTACATCGATCTCGAGATGCTGGTGCACACCGGCGGCCGGGAGCGCACCGAATGCGAATACCGGGCCCTGCTGGCCGGCGCCGGGTTCGCGCTCGTTTCGTGCACACCCACACTGTCTCCGGAGAACGTGCTCGAGGCCGTCCCCGTGCCGTGACAGCGGCGCGTGACAGCGGCGCCGTCGCCCCGGTCGCCCCCAGCGCGGTCATCCCGCCCGGTGGGTGGACCTGGCCCGGTGCCTGGCCACATTCACCCGGTTGGCGCACCGCTCGGAGCAGAAACGGCGCCGTCCGTTGCGGGAGGTGTCGACGAAGACCCGCGGGCATTCGGCCCGCCGGCACTGCCCGATCCGGCCGGGCGCGGCGCAGTACAGCTCGGCCAGCCCCGCCGCGGTGTAGGCCTTCACGCGTTCCTCGATCGGCGCGTCCTCGGCGGCGTAGTGCAGATGCGGTGCCCGCCCGTCGTGGGTGGAGATATACGGGCGGCTCGTCGTCTCGGCCAGGAGCGCGTTGATCGGCTCGACCCCCGGGGCACGGAACACCGCGTCGAGCCGACGGGTCCAGCGGCGCAGCTCGGCCATCTGCCGGGAATTCACCGTACCGATGGGTTTGTAACCGGACTCGGCGAGCAGGGCGGCCAGATCCTGATCCGGCGGTGCGTTCACCATTCGGGCCGCCAGTTCGGCCGCGGTGCCGCCGTAAGGGTTGAAATGCACAGAACCATTACAGCAGACTCGGGTCATGACCATCACCTGCCCCGCCTGCTCCTGGCCCGAACCCGCCCTGATCTCCGAGCACGGCGCGGTCCGCTACTGGCGCTGTGTCTGCGGGCAATGGCTGGTGACCGAAGCGGATGCGGTCACCGCGTCACCGGGTGGCAGCGACCTCGCCGGAGTCCAGGGTTGACGGTTGACGCGGCGCCGTCCGTCGAGTCACCGAGGCGGCAGGCGCGCCGATGTCGCGTCGTGCGCGGCAGAGGTGTGGGCCGGCCGGCCGCGGGTACGCGCGGCGGAGACGAGGAGGAGTGATGAGCCACCGAGACGTCGTGCACGCCGTGCTCGACCGGGCGGGCACCACCTACGCCGCCGAAGCCGGGATCAGGCTGGACGACAAACCGGCCCCGCTGTTCCAGCTGCTCGTGCTGACCGATCTACTCAGTGCCCGTATCTCGGCCGATATCGCGATCTCCGCGGCGGCCGAGCTGAGAAACAGCGGTTACCGCACCGCCCGGAAGATGGCCGACGCGGACTGGCAGGACCTGGTCGACGCGCTCGGCCGCGGGCACTATCGCCGATACGATGAGAGGACCGCCTCCCAGTTGGGTGACGCCGCCACCAGGGCTGTCGAGAAATACGACGGTGATCTCCGCAAACTCGCGGACGAGGCCGGCCACGACGCCCGCCGGGCGGCGGCGCTGATCCGGCAGTTCAAGGGAATCGGCCCCACCGGGGGCGATATCTTCCTGCGCGAGGTGCAGGACGTGTGGACCTGGGCGCGCCCCTATTTCGACGAACGCGCCCTCCGCGGCGCCGCGAAGGTCGGGCTGCCCACCGACCGGGAAGAGCTCGCCCGGCTGGCGCCGCGCGACCGTGCCGCCGAGTTCGCCGCGGCGCTGGTGCGGATCGGCATCGATGACGACGCGGCGGACGAGGTCCGGGCGGCGGCCGGCTGACTTTCCGCGCCGCCCACCGGTGGCCGCCCCGGGGTGGTCAACTGTCGCCGGGGTCGTGCGATTCCAGGGGAGTGGTCGCCGGCCCCTCGAGGACCTTGCCGTCGATATCGAAGCGCGACCCGTGGCACGGGCAATCCCAGCTGGTTTCGGCATCGTTGAACGCCACGACGCAACCGAGATGGGTGCACACCGCCGACACCGAGTGCAGTGTGCCGTCGTGGTCCCGGTAGACGGCGCTGCGGCGCCCGGACCTGCGCATCACCGCTCCGCTGCCCGGGGCGAGATCCGCGGCGGAGTCGACGAAGGACTGTGGGCGGAGCCGGTCGCCGACGAGATGGCGGCCCACATCCAGCCCGGATTTCAGCAGGCTGCCGGCCTCGACCGTCGGGTGCAGGCGCCGCGGATCGTAGATCTTCGCCCAGGGCATCGGATCGCCGGCGAGTTCGGCGGCGATCAACCGCCCGCCCATGATCCCGTGGGTCATCCCCCAGCCGCCGAAACCGGTGGACACGTAGACGTGCCGGGCGCCGGGATGGAAGCGGCCGATATAGGGCACTCCGTCGGAGGTGGTGTTGTCCTGGGCGCCCCAGTGGTAGGTGAGGGCGTCGACCGGGAAATGGTCGCGGGCCCACCGCGCCAGCACATCGAAACGGTCCGTGGTCGAGACCGTCCCCGGCCGTAGGTGTTCACCGGTGATGATGAGCAGCCGTCGGTCGGTGCCGTGGGGAGCGGTGCGCACCGAGCGGGTGTTGTTCTCCGGCGTGATGTACATGCCCTGTGGGTCGTGTTCGGCGGCGATCACACCCGCGACGGCCAGCTCCCGGCGCGGTTGCAGGCGGGTGAACAGCAGCGCCCGGTCGAACACCGGGTAATGGGTGGCGACCACGACATCGCGTGCGCGGACCGTGGCGCCGGACTCGGTGGTCAACCGGCACGGGTCGCCCTCGTCCAGCCCGACGACACGTGTGCGTTCGAAGATCCGGCCGCCGCGCGCGGTCAGGGCCTCGGCCAGGCCGAGGAGATAGCGGCGTGGGTGGAACTGGATCTGGTCCGCCACGCGGACGGCCGCCGCCACGGGGAAGGGCAGACCGGTCTCGGTGACCAGCGTGGCCGGCAGCCCCGCCTGTCGTGCGGCATCGACCTCCGCGCGGATCTGGTCGATCCGTTTCTCCTCGGTGACATAGGTGTAGGCGGGTACCCGTTCCAGTTCGCAGTCGATGCCCAGATCCGTGACCGTGCGATCGAGATGCTCGATCGCGTCCTGTTGCGAGTGGGCGTACAGGCGCGCGGTCTCCGCGTCGAACGACGAACGCAGCGTGTCGTAGACCAGCGTGTGCTGAGCGCTCACCTTCGCGGTGGTGTAGCCGGTGGTACCGGAGACTATCCGGTCGGCCTCGAGGACGACGACCGAGCGGCCGGTGGCGGCGATTTCCCACGCGCTGCAGATGCCCGCCACACCCGCGCCGACGATCGCGACGTCTGCCTCGATATCGCCGGCTACCGGCGGATACGACGTCGCCGGGGTGGAATCCATCCAATACGACTCGGCTGTTCCGAAGGGTGAGTTCACGGCGCGCGGATACCCCGGACCCGGCGGGCCACACCTCTCGCCGCGTACGAGTATCGGGCGCCCGGTGGGCGGGGGACGGCCTGCACGGCGCCCACGACTTCCATGGGGCGTAAAAGGTGGATACGGTGAGGCGGATATCGAGGCAGTGGAAGGAACGAAGATGTCGGTCGGCGCCACGGTGAACAGACATATCCAGGAACTCGGCGGCGGTTTCATATTTTCCCGGGAGGCTCGCGAGTACGCCGCCGAAACCGGAGTGGACGGGTTCGTCGGTCCCTATACCCGCGGCCGCGGTGGGGTTCTGGGTGATGTGGACGCCGATGTGGTCACCGCGGCGTTCGGTTTCTTCCCCGCGCATTCGATCCGCGCGGCGTGGGAGTCCATCCCGATGCCCGCCGCGAAGGCCGCCCACCGGTACGCACTCGCCTGTCAGGACTTCGGCCGCCGGAAACTCGGTTCGTTCGACGAGGCGCCGCGACTCGCCGAACTGCTGGAAGCGGTTGTCGCGGCGGCCGAACCGGCCGGACTCCCGTTGTTCGCGGGGTGGCGCGGCGTACCCCTGCCCGCGGACGCGCCGGGCCGGGCCATGCAGCTCTCCCACGTCCTGCGCGAATTACGTGGCGGGCTGCATCTTCTCGCGGTGCGGGCCGCCGGCATCACCCCGCTGCAGGCCGTCCTGATCTCCGGCTCGACCCTCAACGACGGTCCCGGCCAGGCCCGCTTCTACGGGTGGCCCGAGCCGTTCGAGGAGATCTCCGACGACATCCGGTCCGCCTGGCAGCACGCGGAATCGGTCACCGACGACCTCATCGCGCCGGCGTTCTCGGTCCTCGACGACGACGGAGGCGCCGATCTCGTCCGGCTGGTCGCCGCGGCCCACACCGCGACCTTCGCCCGCTGAGGCCCGCCGGTCGCGGTTCCGGACCCGCCGCCGCGGCCCCCGCCGCCCGGCCCTCGGCGCTCTGACGGTATCCACGGTTGCGGCGGGGTACCTTGTCCCTGCACGTGGCGCCCGAGCAGGTCGAGGACAGCGCGGGAACCACGGGCCGGCCTCGCCGAGCCGCGAACCACTGCGCCTCCGCGTCGCCGAATCCGATGGGCCACGAGCCCCTGGCGCATCGGATATCTGCGTTACCTGCGAGAAAGACACAGCACGATATGAGCCAGCCCGAATCGGCCGTCCACGACGATTCCGAAACCGTTCCCGCTCCTGCCATTGCCGAATCCGGGCCGCGAAGTCGCTGGTGGGTACTGGCCGTGGTCTGCGTCGGCACGATGATGACCTTCGTCAATGTCTCGTCGACCATCGGCGGCCTGGCGATCATCCAATCCGACCTGCACGCCGGGTCCGCGGCCGCGGTGTGGATCAGTAGCGCCTACAGCCTGGTGGTGGCCAGTCTCGTACTAGGCGCCGGAACCCTCGCCGACCTGGTCGGCCGCCGGCTCGTCTTCGCCGCCGGCGCAACCCTGTTCGCGGTGGGCAGTGCTGTCGCGTTCGCGTCGCACAGCACACCGGCGTTGATCACCGCGCAGGTGGTCATGGGCGTGGGCGGGGCGATGGTGCTGCCCGCGGGTCTGGCCATCGTCAGCCACGCCTTCGCCGACCACGAACGCACGGAGGCGATCAGCATCTGGGCCGGTAGCTCCGGTCTCGGGCTGGCCGTCGGTCCACTCGTCGCCGGCGCCCTGCTCGACATCTTCTCCTGGCACTCGATCTATATGATCAATGTCGTGCTGGGGGCGATGGCCCTGCTCGGTGCCCTCACCCTCGTCGCCGAGAGCCGCCAGCCCGGCCGCACTCTCGATCCCGGTGGTATCGCGCTGGGCACGCTCGCGGTGGGCGCCCTGACCTACGCGGTGATCGAGGGCGGCGCCTCGGGATACACCGCGGGCCACATCCTGGTGGCGTACGCGGTGCTGGCGGTCTCCCTGGTGGCCCTCATCTGGTACGAGGCGCGCCATCCCGATCCGATGCTCGATGTCACGCTGTTCCGTTCGGCGTCGTTCAGCGCGGTGATGGCCGGCGCCGCCATCACGATGTTCGCGTTCACCGGGACCGCCCTGGTCACCGTGTTCTATCTCCAGCACGTGCAGGAGACCACCCCGCTCGGTGCGGGAAGCCGCCTGCTGGTGATGTTCGTACCGTTCATCGTCGTGAGCGCCGTCGCCGGTCGCCTCGTGCATCGCACCGGATTCAAGACGATGCTGACGCTGGGGCTGCTCGTGATGGCCGCCGGTGTCTTCGGGTTGCTGGCCGCCCCGCCCGAGCCCGGTTTCGGGCGGGTCTGGCCGGGCCTGCTGCTGGTGGGTATCGGCAGCGGGATGCTCGTGGCGCCCTCCACCGCGGCCGCTGTCATCAGCGTTCCGCTGCACCAGGCCGGAATGGCCAGTGCCGCGGTGAACATGTTCCGTCAAGTCGGCAATGTCCTCGGCGCCAGCATTCTCGGTACCATCCTGACCACGCGGTTCGCCACCGAACTCACCGAGGGCCTGCACCGGCAGAACCTTCCCGACGAAACCGTCGGCAAGATCGTCGCGGCCGCCGGCGAAGGCGACTCCTCGACCGCCTCGCTCCCCGCGGCCCTCGCCGACCGGATCGCGGCCGCGGTGCACGAGGCGTTCACCTCCGCCGATCATCTCGCCCTCACCGCCGCCGGCGCCGTCCTGCTCGTCACCGCGCTGCCCGTGCTCGCCTTCGTCCGGCGCACGTCGTCGCCGACTGAGGTTCGGCGAAGTATCCCCTCGGCCGCCGGCATCCGGGCAGCGCACCGGGTGCCGCGGCGCCGAGAACTCGTCCGCGCCACTACCGGTGGAGCGGCCGTCGCCGCCCCGTGCGGCCTCACCCGGCCGTGGACTCCCAGACGAACCCGTCCCGATCGGTGAACGATCCGGCGGTGCCGGCGATCACGATACGGTGCGAACCGTCCCCGTCCGGGGAGACGCCGGCGTCCTTGGCCGCGGCGCGGCGTCCGTAGAGTGCCAGCTTCACCGGCGAACCCGGGGTCGCGAATTCCACGTACTTGCCACCGAAACTCTTGGCCACTGCCAGGCCGCGTTCGACATAGAACCGCTTGGCGGCCTTGACGTCGTCGACCCCGAGCAGCAGCACGACCTCGTCGATCTCGCGGGTGACCGGCCCGGTGTCCTTCTTCTTCGAGGTCGTGATCTTCCAGATCGCGCCGTCCGGTGCCCGGAGGACGCCGCCGTAGCCCCAGAAGCTCTTCTCGGCGGGCTTGAGGACGGTGAACCCGGCGCCGAGGGCGCTGTCGACGAGACTGTCGACGTTTCCCGGCTGCGCCACCACCAGCGAAAGGATATAGCCGCGGAATCCGTTCGTGGGGGTCTGCGCCGCGCGGAAGTCCAGCTCGTCACCGAGGCCGAAGGCGGCGGTGTAGGTGGCCCGGGCGGCATCGGGGTCGGGTACCTCGAGGTGAACGGTGAGGGCGGTGGTGGTGTGTGTCGAAGCGTTCATGCTGTTCACGCTAATTCCGGGCGGGTCGCCGGCGCTTCTCGATTCCTGATCAATGCGCTCGGGAGAACCTGCGGACAGCCCACCGCGTGGTGCCGCTACGACTGTGCGCGGCGGCCCGAACGCGACTCAGGCGGTCTCGAGCGTGGTGTGCACCGGTGTCACGCCGGTGGTCAGGTCCAGGACCGGGCAATGCGCCTCGACCGCGGCCTGGAGTTCGGCGTAGCGCTCGGCGGTCTCCGGTCCGGTGACCCGCACCCGCAACCGCACGGCCTGGAAGCCGGCGCGCACCCCCGTCGTCGAGACCGAAGAAGCCGCGTACGTCCAGGTCGCCTTCGGCTTCGACGGACAGTTCGTCGACCACCAGGCCCAGCCGCTGGGCCCAGAACCGGTAGGTGACGATATGGCAGGAGATCAACGCGCCGAGATACACCTCGACCGGATTGGCGGCGGTGTCGTCGCCACCGAGCGCGGGTGGCTCGTCCACCGGGAAGCGGTGCGCACCCGCGCTGATCGTGCTGCCCACCGCGCCCTGCGGAGTGCCCGCGGCCCGGAAGATCACCGTGGCGGCGGTGGGGTCGTCCCGCACTGCTCTCGCGGTGGCGTCGGTGATGTCGTTGAGCGCTGTGGTGCCGGTGGTCATGGTTGCCGACCGTAGGTCCGGCCACGGTATCCGGCCAGAATTACGCTCTCGCTGAGGCCGATCCGGAAGTGCGAAGCCGGTCGGGCCCCCGAGCCGGAGCGGAAGCTGTTGCCACATCGGTGAACCGAAGATTTCGGAGTCTTCGTCTTCGGGCGGGGTCACGCGCTGGGCGCAGCGCGACGGCCGCTGCCGGATGGCAACGGCCGCGGGCTTCGAGCACACCGGGGCCCCGCCGTGCGGCGGGGCCCCGGTGTGCTCGGGCGGTTGTCGTCGGGGACGACTGTCCGGTGATCAGCCGTTCAGCCGGGCCTCGATGGCCTCGATGATGCGCGGACGCAGTTCGGCCGCGCTGATGACGGCGTCCACCGAGCCGACCTCGACCGCGCGGTGGATATCGTGCACGCGGTCGAACTCCGCGGCGACCTCACCGAGCTTCTCGGTGCGGACCGCGGACCGGAGCTCGTCGAGTTCGGCGGTGAGGGTGGCGCGGTCGGTTCCGGAGGCATTCGCGGCGCGGGCCTCCAGATCGCGGACCCGCGGGTCCGACGCGGTCCGCTTGTCCACCTCGCCGGCGAAGACGACCGCGGCGGCGGGGGCGCCACCGAGCACCGAGGCGAACGAGCCCTCGAGCGCGAGCACGGTCATATTCGGGTTCAGCGTCTTGGAGAACACGACGAACGCGCCGCCGTGGTACCGCGAGATCACAGTGAATACGATGGGGCCCTCGAAGTTGACGATGGCGCGACCGATCTCGGCACCGTACTCGAGCTGCAGTTTGCGCATCGATTCCGGCGAACCGTCGAAGCCGGACAGGTTCGCCAGCACCACCAGCGGCCGGTTGCCGCTGGCCGCGTTGATCGCCCGGGCGGTCTTCTTCGACGACCGCGGGAACAGGGTGCCCGCGGTGTAGGTGTCCGGGCCGTCGGTGGCCGGGAACCCGCGCCGCGGTACGCCCCGCGACTCGATACCCAGCAGGCACACCGGGATTCCGCCCAGATGCGCGTCCTGGACCACCGAGGTCTCGGCATCGGCCATCCCCGCCCACCGTTCCAGCACCTCGTGGTCCTGGTCGGCCACCGCCCGCATGACCGTGCGGATATCGAACGGCTTCTTGCGGTCCGGGTTGGCCGTGGCCGAGAAGATCTCACCGACCGTGGTGAAACTGCTGTCCGCCATGACATGCGGGAAACCGGAGATGTCGCGATCCACCGGGTCGGTGGTCGGCGCCCGGCGCGGCCCCTTCTCACCGGGGACGACATAGGTGTGATCGTAGTGCGACATCAGCACCGCCCGGGCGGCGTGCAGGTTCGGCGCCCAGTACTGGGCCTGCCCGTTGGGGCCCATGACCCGGTCGTAGCCGCCGATCCCGAAGTTGTCCTCGGCGGACACACCGCCGGAGAAGTCCAGCGCCTGCTTACCGGTGAGCACCATGGCCGAATCCGGGGTCATCACCAGAATGCCCTTGGTGTGCATGAGCATGGTGGCCTCGGCGTTCCAGTACGGCTGGGCGCCGACGTTGATTCCGGCGACCACGATATTGATCTCGCCGCCGTCCTGGGTGAACTCGACGATGCGCTTGAGCGCCGCCGCCACCCAGTCCATGTTCTCGGTGCCCGAGGTCATCGAGATGCGGGCGCCGGAGGACAGCGCGTACCACTCCAGCGGGACCTGCAACTTCTCGGCCAGATCCAACGCGGCGATCACCCGGCGGCATTCCGGCTCCGACAGCGCGCCCAGCGATTTGGTGGGATCGCCGAGCAGCACCACCCGGGTGACACCTTCGGGGTGCTGTTCGGTCACGGTGGTCACCACACCCGCCACCATCGCCGCGGTGTTGCGGCCCTTGGGCCGATCGACCGGGACCAGCGTGTGGTCGGCGTCGAGGTCGTACTCGGTGAAGTCACCGAGCTGGCCGGTGAGTTCGTAGGGGTACACGGTGTTGCGGCTGCTGGCGCGCAGCACCTTCTGCCGGTAGGCGTCCAGTGGCTCGACCGGATCGTCGGACCGCTCGCCGACGGTCAGCTCGGTGCCGCCGGTGGCGTCGAAGGAGATCCGCAGGGCCAGCTTCACCAGATCGCCGGTCCGGGCATCGCGCTGGCGCGCGATGAGCAGGATCTCCTCCAGTCCCGCGCCCGTGGTCGTGGGCCGCACCCGCTCGACGATCGACTCCAGCTCACCGCGGGTGATATCGATCGGCGGCCAGACGTACATCACGATGCGGTTGGTCTGCAGCCGCTTGGACGACGGCCGCCCCGCCTGTGCCCGGCGGATGGAGTCCAGGCAGGTGGCGATGGTGCTCTCCGCGGTCGGCAGGGTGACCAGCCGGCCATCGTGATCACGCAGTGCGGTCAGGTCCCGGACCTGGGCGAACGCGACGAGACGCTCGTCGGCCGCGTTCTCCTTGGCGACACACCGGAACAGGTACACCTCCTCGTTGTCCGAGGACGGCAGCTGGGTGAGGTCGAACTTGTGCAGCCGCTTCATCTGCATCCGCTGCGCGATGTAGGGATGCAGGCCGCGGATGAGTCGTTCCTCGTCGAGACCGGTCACCGACGGGCGGAAGGTGAAGTGATGGTGCATGACCGCGTTGTCGCTGCCCGCGACGGTGGCGGTGATCCGGTGCACCTGATTGGACACCGGCTGCGCGTTGAGCACTTCCTGCAGCGCCGCCGCCATGGCGTCGAAGTCCTCGGGCTGGTTCTCCCAGGACAGGTAGATATCGGCCTCGATGGAAGCGGAACCGGTGGACAGTTCGGCCAGTCCGGCCACCACCCGGGGAAGGGAGTCGAAACTGACGGCGGCCGATACCAGGCTCACACCCTTGCGTTCGGCGACGACGAAGGTGTAATCACCGGCGTCGCGGGTGCGGACGTCGGTGAGGTCCTTGTTTCCGTAGTAGCGGCGGGTCAGCACCTCCAGCATGACGGTGTTGTCCGCGGACCCGCGGGAGAGCCGCTGACCCAGCAGACGCACCAGCGGTTCGGTAGCGCTCACCATCTCGGCGATCCGCGTGGACCGGTCGGCCGCGTCCGGATGCGCGTCGAGGTAGCTGAGGTGCTTACGCGCATCGGTGTACACCCGCGCCCGGTTGCGGCGCAGCACGGGCTGTCCGTACCAGGCGAAGACCAGACCGCGGGTGAGGTCCGCGATCACCGGGAACCGCACCTGGGTCGCGGCGACGAGCCGTTCCAGCGCCAGGCCGACCGGCTCCCGCAGTACCCGGTCCGGCATCGGCTCGTTCAGCCATTCGCGCAGCAGCGCCGAGACGACCTCGACGGTATCGGCGGGTCGCTGCTGGGCCAGGAAGATCCGGAACACCGCGGCCTCGAGGTCGGGGGTGCGGTCCAGTTCGGTGACGCCGTAGTGCCCGAGCGCCTGGGCGAGTTTGGCGCGGTAGGACTCCGGCAGGCCGGCCCGCTCGACATCGAGGCTCTGCAGATAGGTGTGGAAGTACTCGCGGGCGCTGTGGACATGCCCCGGGGTGGGGTCGTCCTCCCAGGAACGGTTGTGGCTCAGCTCGGCCAGATCGGCGAATACCTGGACCAGTTCGAGTTCCTCGGCCAGCGGGCGGCGGTTGTCCGCCACGGCCGCGCGGCGTGCGGCGAGGTATTCGTCGAGGACCCGGCGGTCGTCGTGGGGGTCGACATCGAAGCCCAGCAGCAGACTGCGCAGATCCTGCTGGCCCCGGCTGATCCGCTGGTGCGGCTGTGACCGGCCGGCTTCGGTGGGCAGATCGAGTTCGACCGAGGCGGTCGCGGTGGTGGCCTCGGCCTCGTCGCCCTCCTCGGCCAGCGGCTCCAGCCGCAGCAGCGGCGCGCCCGTCTCCACCTGGGTGCCGACGGAGACATTGCATTCCTTCAGCCGGGCCCGGAACGGCGCCCGCAGCACCGTTTCCATCTTCATGCTCTCCAGCACCAGCACCGGAGCACCGGCTTCGACCTCGGCGCCGACCTCCAGCGGGGTGGCCACGACCAGCGCGGGCGCGGGGGAGCGCACGACGCCGCCCTCGTCCCGGCTGACCCGGTGGGTCACCCCGTCGACGTCGACGAGGTGCACCGGCCCGTGGGTGCCGGTGATCAGGCGGTAGCGGACACCGTTGACGACGAGCTGGCCGGTGTGCTGATCGAAACGTTCGAGATCGACGTCGGCGGTGCGGATATCGGTGCCCGCCTCGATTCCGACCCGGAACCGGTGTGCGCCGATCCGGGCGACCCGCACCCGGTAGCTCGCACCGCGCAGCTTCAGGTCGAGCGGACGTCCGCTGTCGTGCTGCACCTGGGGGCGACCGCCGGAGGCGGTGGACAGCAGCCGGTGCTGCTCGACCTGCTCCTCCTCCTCGTAGGCGTCGATGGCGGCGGCGGCCAAGGCGATGGCGGAGTGCCGGTGCGAGACGAGCCGGCCCTCACCACGCACC
This sequence comes from Nocardia sp. NPDC004568, assembly GCF_040609955.1. Lineage (NCBI taxonomy): Bacteria > Bacillati > Actinomycetota > Actinomycetes > Mycobacteriales > Nocardiaceae > Nocardia > Nocardia sp. NPDC004568. The sequence continues at coordinate 174,358 of NZ_JBEXLL010000004.1, read as the reverse complement.
CGGTCGATCCAGCCGGTGTCCGCGCTACCGTCGATGACCTCCGGCTGATCCAGCAGGTCGAGCACGAAGCTCTTGTTGGTCGCGCCGCCCTCGATGATCACCCGGGTCTCGATGACCGCGCGGCGCAACCGGCCCAGTGCCTCGTCGCGGTTGCGGCCGTAGGCGATGATCTTGGCGATCATCGAATCGAAGTCGGCGGGGATGGTGTCGCCCTCGCTGACGCCGGTATCGACACGGATACCCGGCCCGGCCGGCAGATCCAGATGCGCGATACGGCCGGGGGACGGGGCGAAGTCGCGGTCGGGGTCCTCGGCATTGAGCCGGGCCTCGATGGCATGGCCGCGTTCGGCCGGGGGTTCGCCCTCGAGCCGGCCGCCGGAGGCCACGTGCAGCTGGGCGCGGACCAGGTCGAACCCGGTGGTGATCTCGGTGATCGGGTGCTCGACCTGCAGGCGGGTGTTGACCTCGAGGAAGGCGAACAGCTCGTCGCCCGGATGGTAGAGGAATTCGACGGTCGCCGCGCCGCGGTAACCGACCGCGACCGCCAGCCGCTCCGCCGACGCCTTGAGTTCGGCCGCCTGCTCGGGCCGCAGCACGGGCGAGGCCGATTCCTCGATGACCTTCTGGTTGCGCCGCTGCACCGAGCAGTCGCGCACCCCGAGCGCCCAGGCGGTCCCCTGACCGTCGGCGATCACCTGGACCTCGACGTGCCGGGCGCCGGTGACCAGCCGCTCCAGGAATACGATGCCGCTACCGAAGGCGCGCGCGGCCTCCTGGCTGGTCCGCTCGTAGGCGTCGACGAGCTCGGCCTCGTTGTTGATCACCCGGATACCGCGGCCGCCGCCACCCGCGGTCGCCTTCAGCATCAGGGGGTAGCCGATCTCGCTCGCGGCCGCCGCGGCGGCCTCCACCGTCTCGACCGCGCCGCGGCTCCACGGTGCCACCGGCACACCGACCTCTTCGGCGATCAGTTTCGCGCCGATCTTGTCGCCGAGTTTGCGCATGGCGTCGGGGCTCGGACCGATGAAGGTGACGCCGATCTGCTCGCACAGTTCCGCGAACGCCGGGTCTTCGGCGACGAACCCCCAGCCCACCCAGGCGGCGTCGGCGCCGGTCGCTACCAGCGCGCGCTCGAGGGCCTTGAGATCGAGGTAGGGGCGGGCCGAGGCGGGGCCGAGATCGTAGGCGATATCGGCTTCCCGGACGAAGGTCGCGTTCCGGTCGACATCGGTGTGCAGCGCGATGGTCTGGATCGGCTGCCCGGTTTCGGCCGCCAGATCCCGGACGGCGTGGACAAGGCGCATCGCCGCCTCTCCCCGGTTCACGATGGCGATACGACTGAACACTATCCCTGGCTCCTTCGTCTGTAGGGCACGGTCACGGATGTGCCGTTTGCGGCTCGGTTCTGCGTAGTGTGCACCCGCGGGACCACTATGTGCACAGCGTGCGGGTGCTACTCGCCCGTATTTTCGGCGGGCGGGTGGATCGGCCGGGCCGCGAACGACCGAGTGATCCGGAGAACACTTACCCGAAAGACATGTCGCATTCCACCGACACGGCGCTACAGGCGCCGATCGTTGGATTGAACGAAGGGCGTCGGTGGCCGGCCTCGGCGGCGGGTTCGTGCAGGTGACGCGGCGTGTGCGGGTGCCACACGCCAGGAATCCGGGCGGCCGTTCCCGGATCCGGCGGCGGCCGCGGTACTGCTCGGCGAAGTGCACGTGCGGGTGCGGTGAGCGCATTCCGGGGAGGTCGCCGGTCGCCGGAACCCCCGGCGGCGCGCCGCCGGGGTCCTTGCCGGCCACAGCCGGGTTCAGTGCAGCAGGGTGCCCAGTTGCCGGGCCGCGTCGCGGACCGCGACCGCCAGGGCCGGCTCGTCGTCGACCTCGAAGACGGAGATACCGATGGTGGCTTCCGGTTCGCCCCGGCGACGGGGGACGAGCGCGGAGATGCCGAACACGGTAGCGACGACCTCCCCGCGGGTGAGGGCGTAGCCGCGGTCACGCGCCACCTCGACCTCGGGGCGTTCACCCGGCACGGGCGGCAGCGCGGCCAGCATCGCCAAGCCCGCCGAGCCGCGGTCTATGGGATGGACCTGTCCCGGCCGGAAGGCCACATGGACCTGCGCGTTACGCGGTTCGACCACCAGCAGTGCGCGGACTTCGGTGGCGTTCTCGCGTAGCACCAGGTGGACGGTGGCGCGGGTGCGTTCGGCGAGTTCCTCCATCACCGGCCGCGCGACCGTGCGCAGATCCTGTTCGACCGGCTCGGCCAGGGTGACCAGGCCCGCGCCGAGGGTGATGCGTTTGGTGTCGTCGCGGCGGCACAGGCGGTGGGCCTCCAGGGTGCGGACCAGCCGGTGCGCGACGGTGCGGTGCACGCCGACGGATTCGGCGAGATCGGTGATCGACAGCCCGTGGGGATGGCGGGCCAGGGCCTCCAGGATGTCGAGTCCGTGGTGGAGCGTTTTCGACATTCCGGAGTCGAGCTCGATTCCGGCGGCGCGCGCACTCCCGGTGGCGGTGCTGTGGTTCATCACGTCCTTCTTGACTTTTGTGAGTGCCGACACCTAGCCTTCACTCATATCGCACAGTGCGTGCGATTATCGCACACAGGGTCGGTGGGGGCAAGCGGCGGCTCTGCGATCACGTCGAGGAGAATTCGATGACCACGGTTTCGATCGGCGACCTGCCCGATCCGGCGACGGTCGCCGCGGTCCACCAGCTGTACGGCTTCCAGAGCCACCACATCGACAACGGCCGGGCCGCCGACTGGGCGGCCACCTTCACCCCGGCCGGTGAGTTCCACTCACCGAGCTATCCCCAGCCGGTCACGGGGACCGCGGCGCTCACCGAATTCGCGCGCGCGTTCCACGAGGCGGCCCGGGCGGCGGATGAGGTACACCGGCACGTCGTCACGAACATCGCGGTCCGGCGATCGGACTCCTCGACCCTCGAGGCCCACGCCTACCTGCAGATCGTGGCCACCCCGCGCGGCGGGTCCGCGCGCCTGGTGCGGATGACCACGCTCGAGGACCGCCTCGAACTCACCGGCGACCGCTGGTCGGTCGCCCACCGGCGCGTCTCCCGCGACGACGCGCCACAGCGATAGGCCGCGGCGCGACCCCGCACGGATTTCCACACGATTTCGGAGGACAACAGATGAGCACCACCACCGAGCAGCCCAACCCCGGGCGCACCGATGCGGCACCGATGACCGCGCACTACCCGGAGCTGGCCGGCAAGGTCGCCGTGGTCACCGGGGCGGCCCAGGGGATGGGCGCGGTGTTCGCGGCGGGCCTGGCCACCCGCGGGGTGTCGGTCATCGCCGCCGATATCAACGAAGAGCAGGTCGTCGCGACGGCGCAGGGGATCGGTACCCAGCTCGCCGCGCAGTCGCTCGCGGCGGAACCGGGGCGTGTGGTCGGAATGCGCGCGGATGTGACCGTTCCCGCCGACCACGAGAAACTCGCCGAACGGGCCGTCGCCGAATTCGGGCGGATCGATTTCTGGATCAACAATGCCGGTATCTTCCCCTTCGCGCTCGCCGAGGACATCTCGCCCGAGCAGATCGGCGCCACCCTGAAGGTGAATGTCGAAGGCGTGCTCTACGGCGCGCAGGCCGCGGCCCGGCATATGTCACCCGGCGGTGCCATCGTGAACATGTCCTCGGTGTCGGCGCTGCGGGTGCGCAAGGGGCGCGGTGCCTACTGCACGTCCAAGGCCGCGGTGGCGCATATGACCGAATCGCTCGCCGTCGAACTCGGTGATAAGGGGATCCGCGTCAACTCCATCGCTCCCGGCTACATCGACACGGCGATGACCCGCTGGGTGCAGGACGATCCCGCCGCGCTCGCGCACGCGCTCGAGGTGGTTCCGCTGCACCGGCTCGGCTCGCCCGAGGAAGTGTTCGGCCCGCTGCTGTTCCTGCTGTCCGACAGCGCCCGCTACGTCACCGGGCACAGCATCGCCGTCGACGGTGGGTCCCGCCATGTCTGATCGGCCGACCTATCCCGGCGTCGTCCTGGTGACCGGCGCCGCCGCGGGCATGGGCGCGGCCCACGCCCGGGCCCTGGGCGCGCTCGGCACCCATGTGTGTCTGGCCGACGTCGCCGACACCGAAGAGCTGGCGGCGGAGATCGTCGCCGCCGGCGGGTCCGCCAGCACCCACCGCCTCGATGTCGCGGACCGGGAGGACTGGACCCGGGTGGTGGACGAGATCGGTTCCGGTCGCGGCGAACTCGGCGGGCTGGTGAACAACGCGGGTATCTCGCGGCGGCTCGAGTTCATGGACACGCCGGACGAGATCTGGGACCGGACACTACGGATCAACCTGTTCGGCCCCTTCTACGGGATGCAGGCCGTGGCCCCGCTCATGCGTGACTCCGGCGGCGGATCGATCGTCAACATCTCCTCCATTTCGGGGCAGATCGGCTACTTCTCGCCGGCCTATTCCGCCAGCAAATGGGGGCTGACCGGGTTGTCGAAATCGGCGGCCGGTGGCCTGGCGAAATGGAATATCCGGGTCAATTCCGTGCACCCGGGTCTGGTGGGTACGGCGCTGGTGAGCGGCTCGGGTGGGTTCGTGGAGTCGTCTCTGCGGTCCATTCCGATGGGCCGGATGGGCGCGCCGCAGGAGATCACCGATGCCGTGCTGCACCTGCTGTCGGATCGGTCGAGCTATATGACCGGCAGCGAGGTCACCGTCGACGGCGGTCTGGTCTCCAACGGCCTGTACCACCGCATCGTCGCGGAGACCGAGGGGAGCCTGTAGTGGACGACGCCTTCGATGTCATCGTGATCGGTGGCGGCGGGGCCGGGCTGGCCGCGGCGGTCTCGGCCGCCGAGGACGGCGCCTCGGTGCTGCTGTTCGAATCGGAACGGGAACTCGGTGGTTCCACCCAACTCTCCGCGGGCCTGTTCACCGCGGCCGGTACCAGTGTGCAGCGTGCGCTCGGTATCGAGGATTCGGCGGAGAAGTTCTTCCAGCACTACATGGATCTCAACCAGTGGGTGCTGCGCCCGGGCCTGATCCACACCTTCTGTGAACAGGCCGCGCCGACACTCGAATGGCTCATAGGCCTCGGGGTCGAGATTCCCGCGGTGGAATCCGGCAACGCCCACCAACCCGGCCTGGCCCGGGCGGGCGTCGAGGACGTCTGGCGGGCACATGTACCGAAGGACCAGGGCTACGGCCTCGTCCAGGTACTGGACCGGGCGCGCCGGACGCACGGCGTCGAGGTCGTGCTCAACACCCGGGTGGAAGGCCTCTTGGTCACCGGCGGCCGGGTCACCGGGGTGGTGGCCGACGGTATCGAGGTGCGCGGCGGTGCGGTGGTCGTGGCCACCGGCGGATTCGCCCAGGATCCCGGCTTCGTGGACCGGTACTTCCCGGCGGCCCGCGCGGCGGGCGAGGCGTTGTTCGTCGTCGCCGCACCGGGCAGCCGGGGCGACCATCTGCGGTTCGGCGCCCGGGTCGATGCCGCACTGGCCGGGCACGAGTGGGGTCTGCTCATGCCGACCGTGTACTTCCAGCGCCACCACCACTGGCAGTCCGGTTTCCCGCCGCCCTCGCGGCTGTACGTCAACCGCGACGGCCGGCGATTCATGGACGAGGACGCGCCCTACGCCGTGTCGACCGGGATCATCGACCAGCAGGGCGGCTCCGCCTGGATGATCTTCGATGAGAAGGCACGGGTGGGACTGCCGGCCGGCTACACCGATTGGACTCCCGAGCGCGTCGCCGAGGAAGCCGCGGCCGGGCGCACCGCCCGGGCCGACACGTGGGACGAACTCGCCGCGGCCATCGAGGTGCCGGCCGTGACGCTGAAAGCCAGTGTCGACCGGTGGAACGCCCAGTTGCCGGCCGGCACCGACGACGATTTCCGGCGCCACATCACGCTGGCCGCCAAGCACAGCGATACCCGGCTCGAACCGATCACCGAGGGACCCTTCTACGCGGCCGAGATCCTGCCCGCCGAACTCGTCTGCACCCATACGGGTCTCGAGATCGATTCCGAAACTGCCGTCCTCGACGCCACCGGGCGTCCCGTTCCGGGACTCTTCGCGGCGGGCGAGGCCGGAGGCGGGGTCCTCGGACTCCGCTATGTGGGCGGCGGCAACGCCGTCGCCAACGCATTGACTATGGGGCGCATCGCCGGTCGCGCGGCCGCGGCCGAGTCGCACTCTCGCACGAAAGCACAAGGTAACTGACATGTTGGGAAACGAGCTGATGCCCGAAGAAGCGCACCGCTCCGATTCGGCCGCCGGTGGCTCGCAGGGCCAGTCGTCGGTGAAGGTGGTCCGCGCGGCCATCGTCGGTACCGTCGTCGAGTACTACGACTTCGGTATCTACGGGTACATGGCGACCGTGGTCGCCACCCTGTTCTTCGTCTCGGAGAACGAAACGGCCGCGCTGCTCGGTACCTTCGCGGCGTTCGCGGTGGCGTTCTTCCTGCGAGTGCCCGGCGGGATCTTCTTCGGCCATATCGGTGACCGGTACGGCCGCAAGAGCGCACTGTCGTGGACCATCCTGCTGATGGTGGTCGCCACGGTACTGATGGGGTTGATGCCGACCTACGTCACGCTGGGCGTCTGGGCCACCGCGGCCCTGGTGCTCGCCCGGTGTCTGCAGGGTTTCGCCGCGGGCGGTGAACTCGGCGGTGCCAATGCCTTCGTCTCCGAATCGGCGCCGCGGCGCTGGCGCGCGACCCAGACCTCGATGGTCAACTCGGGCACCTATCTGGGGTCCCTGGTCGCCTCGCTGGTCGCGCTGGCCCTGACCTCGATCGTCTCGGAAGAGACGATCCTGTCGTGGGCGTGGCGTATCCCGTTCCTGCTCAGCGTGGTCATCGGTGTCGTCGGTATCTGGATCCGCAACCATATGGAGGACACCCCGCAGTTCGAGGAACTCGCCGAGAAGGGTGAGACGAAGAAACTGCCGGTGATGGAACTGCTGCGCACCTCCGGTGGTTCCGTGGTCAAGATCGTCTTCCTGGGTGCGCTCATCACCGGTGGGTACTACATCGCCTCGGTGTACGCGGCGACCTATCTGCAGACCGCGGGCGGTCATTCCTCGACGCTGGCGTTCCTGTCCACCTCGCTGGCCCTGGTGCTGGGCGTGATCACCCTGCCGATCGCCGGCTACCTCGCCGACACCTACGGCCGCAAACCGGTACTGCTGTGGGGCAGCGTCGCCGCGGCCGTGCTCGGGGCCCCGATGTTCGTGCTGATGTCCGGGGCGGGCGCCTGGCAGGCGGTGGTCGGCCAGTCGGTGCTGTTCATCTGCGTCTCGGTCGTCAACGGTGCCTCGTATGTGACCTACGTGGAGATGCTGAAGGCCTCGGTCCGCTACAGCGGTCTGGCGCTGGGCAACAACATCACCAACATGCTGCTCGGCGGCACCGCACCGTTCATCGCGACCTGGCTCATCGATGTGACCGGCAATTCGCTGGCGCCCGCGGGCTACTTCGTGTTCTGCGCGCTGCTCACGCTGGGCACGGTCTTCTTCGTCGAGGAGACCAAGGGCATCGAACTCCGGGTGGACTGAGCGCGTCGCCGCCGCGGGCCGACCGAGGTCGCCCGCGGCGGCACCGGGCGCCCACCTTTTCCGATCCACATCCGTTTCCACGAGGAGGCAGGTCATGGCGTACTACCGCCAACTCGGCAACGTTCCGCCGAAACGCCACACCCAGCACCGCGACGACAGCGGCCGGCTCTACTACGAGGAGCTGATGGGGGAGGAGGGTTTCTCCGCGGATTCGTCGCTGCTCTATCACCGCGGGATTCCGTCGGCGATCTCCGCAGCCGACGTGTGGGAGGTCCCCGACCAGACCACCACGCCGAACCATCCGCTGACACCGCGGCATCTGAAACTGCCTACGCTGTTCCCGGCCGGAACCTGGGCGGAAACCGATGTGGTCACCGGCCGCCGGCTGCTGCTCGGCAACTCCGATGTGCGGATCTCCTATGTGGTCGCGGCGAAGGAGTCGCCGCTGTACCGCAACGCCCTCGGCGACGAGATCGTCTATGTCGAATCCGGTACGGCGCGAGTGGAGACGGTGTTCGGCGCCCTGGCGGCACGGCCGGGCGACTACGTCGTGATCCCGACATCGACCACCCACCGCTGGATTCCGCAGGGCGACGAACCGCTGCGCGCGTACGCGATCGAGTCGAGCAGCCATATCGCGCCGCCCAAGCGGTACCTCTCGCGGTTCGGGCAGCTGCTGGAGAACGCGCCCTACTGCGAACGCGATCTGCACGGCCCCCGGGAGGTGCTGCTCGCCGAGGGGACCGATGTGGAAGTACTCGTCAAACATCGCACCTCGCGTGGCATCGTCGGCACTCGCATGGTGTACCCGCGGCACCCGTTCGACGTGGTCGGCTGGGACGGCTGCCTGTACCCGTACACGTTCAATATCGACGATTTCGAGCCCATCACCGGCCGGGTCCATCAGCCGCCGCCGGTGCACCAGGCGTTCGAGGGCACCGGGTTCGTGGTGTGCAACTTCGTCCCGCGCAAGGTCGACTACCACCCGCTGGCCGTCCCGGTGCCGTACTACCACTCCAATGTCGACTCCGACGAGGTCATGTTCTACTGCGGCGGGAACTACGAGGCCCGCAAGGGTTCCGGTATCGGCCTCGGATCGGTGTCGGTGCATCCCGGTGGGCACGCGCACGGGCCGCAGCCCGGGGGTATGGAACGATCGCTGGGTCTGGAATCCGTCGAGGAGACCGCGGTGATGGTCGATACCTTCGCCCCGTTGGAACTGGGCGAGGGCGCGCTCGCATGCGAGGACCCCGAGTACGCCTGGTCGTGGCTGGGGGAGGCGAGCGCGTGATCCCCGCTCTCCTGCGTGGGCTGTGTGACGACGCGGCGCTCTTCCCGCCCGGCAACGCGCCACTGCCCGACGCCCTGGCCGCGCACGCGCGCTATCGGGACAGTGATTTCGCCGCGCTCGTCGGACCGCTGATCTTCCCCATTCCGCGGCTGGCCGAACTGGCGGAACGCGCATCCGGCTCGTTGACCGTGGTGTGCACGGCCCCAGAGGGCCCGGGGACGGTGGCGCCGGCGCTGGAGCAGGCCGGCGCGATCGAGGGGCTGACCGTGGCGGCCCTGGAGATCGCCGCCCCGGCGCAGTCGTCCGCGCCGGAATTCTTCGCGGCGCTCGAGTCGATCGCCGGGCGGACCGCGGGTCTCGAGGTGTACGTCGAGGTACCGCGGGACGACCGGCGGCCGGCCTTCCTGGAGCGGCTCGCCGGCTCGCCCTACGCGGCGAAGTTCCGCACCGGCGGCATCGTGGCCGCGGCGTATCCGGCCGAGCGGGAACTCGCGGTGGCGCTGCGGTCGGCCGTCGCCGCCGGGATCCCGTTCAAGGCGACCGCCGGGCTGCACCACGCCATCCGCAATACCGACCCCACCACCGGGTTCGAACAGCACGGCTTTCTCAACCTGCTGCTGGCGACCCACCTGGCTGTGGCCGGCGCCGATACCGGCGCGCTCGAGGCAGTGCTGGCGAACCGGAACGGCACCGCGGTCGCCGCCGAACTGGCCGCGCTGTCGGAAACCGAGGAGAAAGCCGTGCGGAGCGCGTTCCGATCGTTCGGGACCTGCAGTATCAGCGACCCGCTCACCGAACTGGTGGATCTGGATCTGCTCCCGGCCGCGCTGCGGCCCGTCTCCGAAGGATCAGCGTCATGACCGTCATCGATATCCCCGCCGATTCACCGTTCGGGATCGACAATCTGCCCTACGGCGTCTTCTCCACCCCCGGCGCCGCGCCGCGCGTCGGTGTCCGGGTCGCGGACCGGGTCGTCGATCTGGCCGCCGCGCTGGGCGACGAGGTGTTCGCGCGCCCGTCACTCAACGATTTCATGGCTCGTGGGCCCCGGCAGTGGGCGGCCGCCCGTACCCGGATCACCGAACTGGTCCGGGGTGAAGTGCCCGCGAACGCCGTGTTCGACCTCTCCGATGTCACCATGCATCTGCCCATCGAGGTCGCCGACTATGTGGATTTCTACGCCTCCGAACAGCACGCGACCAATCTGGGGAAACTCTTCCGGCCGGACTCGGCGCCGCTGATGCCGAACTGGAAGCACCTCCCGGTCGGCTACCACGGCCGGTCGAGCACGGTGCTCGTCTCCGGCACCGATATCGTCCGCCCCTGCGGGCAGCGCAAATCGCCCGCCGAGCAGGTCCCGAGCTTCGGCCCGTCCCGGCGGCTCGATATCGAGGCCGAACTGGGTTTCGTCGTCGGGGTGCCCTCCGCGCCGGGCAGCGTCATCACGCCGGACGAATTCGCCGACCATGTCTTCGGCGTGGTGGTGGTCAACGACTGGTCCGCCCGGGATATCCAGGCCTGGGAGTACGTGCCGCTCGGTCCCTTCCTCGGTAAGAGTTTCGCGACCTCGATCTCACCGTGGGTGGTGCCGCTGGCCGCCCTGGACGCGGCCCGGATCGACACTCCGGTCCAGGACCCCGAGCCACTGCCGTACCTGCGCGGTGACCAGAAATGGGGGCTGGATATCGACCTCACCGTCGAATGGAACGGGCAACTGGTCTCCCGGCCGCCCTATGCCCGGATGTACTGGTCGCCCGCGCAGATGCTCGCCCACACCACGATCAACGGGGCCGCGGCGCGCACCGGTGACCTGTTCGCCTCCGGCACCATCTCCGGGGACGCCAAGGACCAGCGCGGCGCGTTCATCGAACTCACCTGGGGCGGCGCCGAACCGGTCGAGGTCAACGGAGAGAGCCGGACCTTCCTCGAGGACGGCGACGAGATCGCCATCGCGGCCACCGCGCCGGGGCCCGGGAGCGCCCGAATCGGTTTCGGCGAGGTGCGTGCCCGGATCCTGCCCGCGACGCAGGCCCACCGGTGAGCGCGAAGGTGGCGGCGTCGGCCGCCGCGGCCGTCGCCGATATCGGCAGCGGGGCGACGCTGGCGGTCGGCGGTTTCGGGCTCTGCGGTATCCCGGACACGCTGATCGCCGCGATCGCCGCGGGACCGGCGACCGGTTTCGAGGTCTACTCCAATAATTGCGGGGTCGACGACTACGGCCTCGGAATCCTGCTCTCCGCCAAGCGGATCGCGCGGGTCACAGCGTCCTATGTGGGAGAGAACAAGGAATTCGCCCGGCAGTACCTCGCCGGGGAACTCGAGGTCGAACTGACGCCGCAGGGCACGCTGGCCGAACGCCTGCGGGCCGGCGGCGCGGGCATCCCCGCGTTCTACACCCCGGCCGGGGTGGGAACGCCGATCAGCGAGGGCGGTCTGCCCTGGCGGTACCGGGCCGACGGCTCGGTGGCGGTGGCGTCCCCGCCCAAAGAGGTGCGCGAATTCCACGGTAGGCGCTACGTCCTGGAAGAAGGGATCCTCGCCGATTTCGCGCTGGTGCACGCCGTAGTCGGCGATACCGAGGGCAACCTCGTCTTCGACAAGACCGCGATGAACTTCAATCCGCTCGCCGCGATGGCCGGGAAGGTGACCATCGCCCAGGTGGAACGACTCGTCGAACCCGGCGAGCTGGATCCCTCGCAGATCCATCTGCCCGGTGTCTTCGTGCAGCGCATCGTCTGCACCGGGCCGCAGGACAAACGAATCGAGAAACGCACAGTCCAGGAGGCCTCGGTATGAGTTGGACCCGGCAGCAGATGGCGCGACGGGCCGCGGCCGAGATGCGTCCCGGTGAATACGTGAACCTGGGCATCGGCCTGCCGACCCTGATCCCGAACTACCTCCCGCCGGAAGTGAAGGTCGTCCTGCACTCGGAGAACGGCATCCTCGGCACCGGGCCCTATCCGACCGCGGACGCGGTCGATCCCGACCTGATCAACGCGGGTAAGGAAACCGTGACGGTCAATGCCGGGGCGGCGTTCTTCGATTCGGCGCTGTCGTTCGGCATGATCCGCGGCGGGCACATCGATACCGCCGTCCTCGGCGGTATGCAGGTCTCGCGCACCGGTGATCTCGCGAACTGGATGGTGCCGGGCAAGATGGTCAAAGGCATGGGTGGTGCCATGGACCTGGTACACGGCGCCCGCCGCGTCCTCGTCGTCATGGAGCACACCGATCGCGCCGGCGGCGCCAAGATCGTCGAGAAGTGCACGCTGCCGCTGACGGGGCAGGGCGTGGTGCAGCGGATCATCACCGATCTCGCCGTCATCGATATCGAGGACGGCGGACCGGTGCTGCGCGAGCTCGCGCCGGCGGTGGACGTCGAGCAGGTGCGGGCGGCGACCGGTACCGAGCTGGCTGTCGATCTCCTCGCCACCGGCGCGCGGTAACGGTCTGCGTAGGGGCCCGGAAGAATCCGCGTAGCCGATGCGGAGCGGACGCCGCTCGACCGCCGCGCCGGGGCCACGGCGCGGCGGTCGAGCGGGATATGGAGCAGCGGGACGGCGGGTCGGAGGGCAGGTGAGTCGAGTCATCGGCGGGAAACCGGCCGATCGGTCCACCGGACGTCATATGACCCGCGCGAGTCGGGCGTTCAGATATCGTTGCTCGGGCAGGCTGGTGGTGAGCGCGGCCGCGCGTCGGTAGTTTTCCGCGGCGGCGGGCAGATCACCGGCCATCTCGAACAGGTGGGCACGCACCGCATAGAGGCGGTGATGCCGGCGCATCGCCGCGTCGTCGAGTAGCGGGTGGGTGAGTCGCAGACCCGGATCGGGGCCGCCGACCATGGACACAGCAACTGCTCGATTGAGGGTTACCGCGGGGCTCGGCGCCACCCGGTGGAGCATTGCGTAGAGCACGCAGATCTGCGGCCAGTCGGTGCTCGCCCAGGTGGGCGCCTCTGCGTGGACAGCGGCTATCGCCGCTTCCAATTGATAGCGTCCGACACGGCCACGGGGGAGCACCTCTTCCAGTAGGGCGATGCCTTCGGCGATGGCGTGCCGGTCCCAGCGGCCGCGATCCTGTTCGGCCATCGGCACCAGCTCGCCGTGGGAGTCGGTGCGGGCCGCGGTGCGGGCGTGAGTGAGCAGCATGAGCGCCAGCGCGCCGGTGACCTCGTCGTGGTCGGGCACCGCGCGGTGCAGTTCCCGGGTCAGGCGCAATGCCTCCTGGGCCAACTCCGGATCGTGCACGAGCGCACCGGCACTCGCGGTATGGCCGGCGGTGAACATCAGATGGCAGACGTCGAGTACGGCGGCCAATCGTTGCGCCAGGTCCCCGGGTGCGGGAAGTTCGAACCGGGCCCCCGCCGCGCGCAGGGTCGCCCTCGCCCTGGTGAGGCGCTGCGTCATCGTCCGTTCCGGGACGAGAAAGGCCGCGGCGATCCGGCCGACCGGCAGGCCGCCCACAGCACGCAGTGTCAGCGCCACCTGCGAGGGGCGGGTCAGGCTCGGATGGCAGCAGAGCAGGAACAATCGCAGGGTGTCGTCACCGGACCCCGGCTCGCTCTCGTCGGCGGACGGTGCCAGATGGGCGTCGGCGGGGAGCGCCGCAGCGGCCGCGGCCTCGCGGCCGATCCGAGATCGATCGGCCCGCATGCGGTCGATGAGCCGCCGTGACGCCACCCGGATCAGCCAGGCGCGCGGATCAGGTATCCCTTTGCGCGCCCAGTCCGCCGTGGCGGCCGCTGCTGCCTCCTGCGCCGCGTCCTCACAGTCACCGAGATCACCGTGCCGGTGCAGGAGGGCAGCGAGGAGGTAGGGGGCCTCCCGGCGCCATACCTCCGCCACCGCCGTCGGCGAACTCACCGGTCGTCGCCTCCGGGCCACATGGTGGGCCGCAGTTCCACCGTTCGCCCGGTCCGGCGAACACGGTGGCGATCTCTTCGGCCCGCGCGTGGTCCTCCACATCGATCAGGAAGAAACCGGCCAGGTGTTCCTTGGCCTCGGAGTAGGGCCCGTCCCCGGCCACTGCCCCACCGTCGGCATTCCACCGGTAGAGGCGTGCGGAGTCGGGTGCCCCCAGGGCTTCGCCGCCGAGGAGCTCGCCTTTTTCCTGCATCTCGGTGAGCAGCCGTTCGAAGTCGCCGGAGATGCGGTCGCGCTCTCGCTGCGGTAGGTCCTGGAATTCGGCCAGGTAGTCGCCGGTGGGGTGACCCCACGGCTGCGGGTTGGAATGAATCAGGACCACATATTTCACAACCGACTCCTTCTGCACAACCGACTCCTTCTGCGAGCGTGGATGGACCCGTACGACCATCCTCACCGAGAACGTCGGAGCCGGACCGTTGATGTCTACATCGATCAGGCCTAGCATCCAGATATCCCTCGACGAGTCGAGAGCATGATGCACGAACTCGCGATTGCGCAGAGTGTTGTCGACGCCGTGTGTGACCACGCGGCGGGGCGCGCGGTGTATCACGTGACCGTCGAGGTGGGTGTGCTGACCGCCGTGGTACCCGAGGCGCTGCGCTTCGCCTTCGAGATCGCCGCCGAGGGCACCGTCGCGGCCGGCGCGAGTCTGGAGATCCGGTGCGTACCGGGTGCGGCGCATTGCCGCGACTGCGGTGCGGACTTCACCGTCACCGACCTGCTCCTGCTGTGCCCGTGCGGAAGCGCGGAGGTGGCGATAGAGGCGGGCCGGGAACTGCGGATCCGCTCGATGGAAGTGAGCCGAGAATGTGCGCAACCTGCGGATGTGGAAACGACACGGTAGGCGTGATCACGGTCGGACGCGACGGACCGGCCGATCCCGGACACGAACACGGCCCGGACGGGCCGCCGCATTCGCACGATCCCGGACACGAGCACGCACACGAGGGTCATGAGCACGCACACGACGGTGGGCCTCCGCACACCCACCCGCCGGCGACCGAGACGGTATCGCTGGAGCAGAAGGTGCTCGCGAGGAACGACCACCTCGCTCGGCACAACCGGGAGTGGCTGCGCGAGCGCGGCATCCTGGCATTGAACATGACCAGCTCCCCGGGCGCGGGCAAGACCACGCTGCTCGAGCGGACGATCCGCGCGCGGCCCGGTACCCCGATCGCGGTGATCGAGGGGGATCAGGAGACGGTGCGTGATGCCGAGCGGATCGCCGCGACCGGAGCGCGGGCCGTCCAGGTCAACACGGGCGCCGGTTGCCATCTGGATGCCGAGATGACCCGCCGGGCCCTGCACGCGCTGGATCCGGCTCCCGGCACGGTGCTCTTCATCGAGAACGTCGGCAATCTCGTGTGTCCCGCGTTGTTCGACCTCGGTGAGGACCGGAAGGTCGTGCTGATCTCGGTGACCGAGGGAACGGACAAACCGCTGAAGTATCCGCATATGTTCGCGGCGGCCGGTCTGGTGCTCGTGAACAAGATCGACCTGCTGCCGTATGTGGATTTCGATCTCGCCGCCTGCACCGACTACGCGCGCGCGGTCAATCCCGGCCTCGAATTCCTCCCGGTCTCGGCGACCACCGGCGCGGGGCTCGACCGCTGGTACGAGTGGCTGGCGGAGCAGCGCCGGGCGGCCGCGACGAGTCTTGAGCGTGCAGGTCGGCCCGTCTAGACTGTTGTGATCAGAGTCACAATCCGTGGTCTACGAGCCGGAACGGCCAGTCCCCGCTTCGACTCCGGAAGGTGGCAGCGTATGCCTACCCAGGAAGCGGTCCGAGCCGAAGAGACCTTGATCCACGTGCTCTGGATCAATGCCGGTCTCAGTTGCGACGGCGATTCGGTGGCGTTGACCGCCGCCACCCAGCCCAGTGTCGAGGAAATCGCCCTCGGCGCCCTCCCTGGTCTCCCGAAAGTCGCGGTGCACTGGCCGCTCATCGACTTCGAATGCGGTCCCAACGGCGGTGCCGACGATTTCCTCGAATGGTTCTTCCGGGCAGACCGTGGCGAAATCGACCCGTTCGTGCTGGTCGTCGAAGGGTCGATACCGAACGAACAATTGCACGAGGAGGGGTACTGGTGCGGATTCGGCAACGATCCCGCCACCGGCCAGCCCCTGACGACCAGCGAATGGCTGGACCGCCTCGCCCCGAAGGCCACGGCCATCGTGGCGGCCGGCACCTGCGCGACCTACGGCGGTATCCACGCCATGGCCGGTAATCCGACCGGTGCCATGGGCGTGCCCGACTATCTGGGCTGGGACTGGAAGAGCAAGGCCGGAATCCCGATCGTCTGCGTGCCCGGCTGCCCCATCCACCCGGACAATCTGTCGGAGACGCTCACCTATCTGCTCTACACGGCCACCGGTCAGGCCCCGATGATCCCGCTCGACGAGGCGCTGCGCCCCAAGTGGCTGTTCGGCGCGACCGTGCACGAGGGTTGCGACCGCGCGGGCTATTACGAGGAAGGCGATTTCGCCACCGAGTACGGCTCCCCGAAATGCATCGTGAAGCTGGGCTGCTGGGGACCGGTGGTCAAGTGCAATGTGCCGAAGCGCGGGTGGATCAACGGTGTGGGCGGCTGCCCGAACGTGGGCGGTATCTGCATCGGGTGCACCATGCCGGGCTTCCCCGACAAATTCATGCCGTTCATGGACGAGCCGCCCGGCGGGAAGTTCTCCTCCGCCGCCTCGGGTCTCTATGGATCGGTGGTCCGCAGCCTCCGCAGCATCACCGGTCGTACCGTCGACAAAGAGCCACGCTGGCGGCACCGAGGCGAGAATCTCGAGACCGGCGCTACCCGAACCTGGTAGGAAGGGTCCAGGCGATGACACAGATCATCCCCGAGCCGTCACATCGGACGATCGAACCGGACAGCCTCGTCGAGATGGCGTGGGATCCGATCACCCGGATAGTCGGCAGTCTCGGGATCTACACCAAGATCGATTTCGACAACAGCGAAGTGGTGGAGTGCCACAGCACCTCCTCGATCTTCCGTGGCTACTCGGTGTTCATGCGGGGTAAGGACCCGCGCGACGCTCATTTCATCACCAGCCGCATCTGCGGTATCTGCGGCGACAACCACGCGACCTGCTCCTGCTACTGCCAGAACATGGCCTACGGCGTGCAGCCGCCCCATCTGGGTGAGTGGATCGTCAACCTCGGTGAGGCCGCCGAGTACATGTTCGACCACAACATCTTCCAGGAGAACCTGGTCGGGGTGGACTTCTGCGAGAAGATGGTCGCCGAGACCAATCCCGGCGTGCTCGCGGTGGCCGAACGGACCGACGCTCCGCACGCGCAAGCACACGGCTATCGCACGATCGCCGACATCATGCGCGCCCTGAACCCGTTCACCGGGGAGTTCTACCGGGAAGCCCTGCAGGTGAGCCGGTACACCCGCGAGATGTTCTGCCTGATGGAGGGCCGGCATGTGCACCCGTCGACGCTGTACCCGGGCGGGCCGGGCACCGTGGCGACAGTCCAGCTGATGACCGACTACATGACCAGGCTGATGCGCTATGTCGAGTTCATGAAGAAAGTCGTGCCGATGCACGACGATCTGTTCGACTTCTTCTACGACGCGATACCCGGCTACGACAAGGTGGGCCTGCGGCGCACGCTCCTGGGCTGCTGGGGCTCGTTCCAGGATCCCGAGTTCTGCAACTTCTCCTATGCGGACATGGAGGACTGGGGTCGCAAGATGTTCGTCACCCCGGGTGTGGTGGTCGACGGCAAGCTGGTCACCACCTCGCTGCTCGATATCAATCTGGGCCTGCGGATTCTGCTGGGCAGTTCGTACTACGAGGACTGGACCGACCAGGAGACGTTCGTGGCGACCGATCCGCTGGGAAATCCGGTGGACCGGCGGCATCCGTGGAATCAGCACACCAATCCCCGGCCGCAGAAACGCGACCTGGAGGACAAGTACAGCTGGGTCATGTCGCCGCGCTGGTTCGACGGCAGCGACCACCTGGCCCTGGACACCGGCGGCGGGCCGCTGGCACGCCTGTGGTCGACGGCGCTGGCCCGGCTGGTCGATATCGGATACGTGAAATCCACCGGCCACAGCGTGCAGATCAACCTGCCCAAGACCGCGCTGGCGGGCCCGGTCACGCTGGAATGGAAGATCCCCGCGCACGGCAGCAACACCATCGAACGCGACCGCGCCCGGACCTACTTCCAGGCCTACGCCGCGGCCTGCGCGCTGCATTTCGCGGAGAAGGCGCTGGCGGAGATCCGGGCCGGGCACACCAAGACCTGGGAGGAGTTCGAGGTGCCCGAGGAGGGCATCGGTTGCGGTTTCACCGAGGCGGTGCGCGGTGTGCTCTCGCACCACATGGTGATCCGGGACGGGAAGATCGCGAACTACCACCCGTATCCGCCCACCCCGTGGAACGCCAGTCCACGCGACAGCTACGGCACGCCGGGTCCGTACGAGGACGCGGTGCAGGGCCAGCCGATCTTCGAGGAGAACGACCGCGAGCATTTCAAGGGTATCGACATCATGCGCACCGTCCGCAGTTTCGATCCCTGTCTGCCGTGCGGTGTGCACATGTACCTCGGAAAGGGGCAGAGCCTGCGAAAACTGCATTCACCGACGCAGACGGCCACACCGGAGTGAGTCCGGTACCGGCGACGGGAGGGCGGAGTGGACGCATCCCCGCGCGAACGGGACGACACAGCACCCGACGGGCAGCGCTGGCGCGCGGCGGGCGACCGGATCGAGACGCTGCTGGAGGCCAGTTCGGCGGGTGGCACCGTCGCCCGTGAGCGGGCCGAGGAGCTGGTGCGCGAGGTGGCCGGGTTGTACGGCGCGGGACTGGCCCGCGTGGTCGAGCTGCTGGACCCGGGGGCGGTCGAACTGCTGGCCCGCGATGATCTGGTCGCGAGCCTGCTGCTCGTGCACGGGCTGCATCCGCACGATGTGGAGGCCAGGGTGCGGGCAGCGCTCGACAGTGTGCGGCCGTATCTCGGTTCGCACGGCGGCGATGTCACTCTGGTCGGCGTCGTCGACGGGGTGGTGCGTCTGGAACTGACCGGCAGCTGTCGCAGCTGCCCGTCCTCGTCGGTGACCTTGGAACTGGCGGTGGAGGACGCCGTGCGTACCGCCGCCCCGGAGATCGAGGCCATCGAAGTCGTGGCCGCCCCACCGGAACCGGCGGGGCTGATCTCCACCGACTCGCTCTTCTCCCGGGTGCGCGCGGAGGACCGGGCGGCGGGCAGCTGGGTGGCGGTCCCCGAACTCGCCGACCTCGTTCCCGGTGAAGTGGGCGGCTTCGCGGTAGCCGGCCATACGGTGCTGGCCTGCCGGGTGGGTGAGCAACTGTTCGCCTACCGCGACCACTGCCCGGCCTGCGGGCATTCGCTCGCGGGTGCGGCGCTGCACCGGCGGGCCGGATACCCGGTCGGTGACGCGGTCCTGCGCTGTCCGACCTGTCGCGCGCATTTCGATGTCGTACGGGCGGGTGCGCGTCTCGACGGCGACGGTCACCTCGAACCGCTCCCGGTGCTCGTACGGTCCGGTGAACTGTCGGTGGCCGTACCGGTGGGGGTGCCGGGGTGAACACACCGTCGCGAGTGCTCCGGCGGATCACCGCCGAACGCCCGCCCCCGGCGCGGGTGGGCGAGCGCTGCGAGATGTGCGCCGAGCCGATCGCCGCCGAACACCGGCACGTCGTGGATATCGAGGGCCGGCAGCTGATGTGCGTCTGCCGCGGCTGCTATCTGCTGTTCGTGGACCAGCAGGCGGCCCTGCGGTACCGGGCGGTGCCCGACCGCTATCTCGCCTTCCCCGGGTTCACGATCGGCCCGGCGGAATGGGACGCGCTGGATATACCGGTGGGGCTGGCCTTCTTCTTCCACAACTCCGCGGAGGACCGGACCGTGGCCTTCTATCCCGGCCCCGCGGGCGCGACCGAATCGGAACTGCCGCTGGACCGATGGCACACGATCCTGCGGCGGCATCCGGAGCTGGATGTGCTCGCCGCCGATGTCGAGGCCCTGCTCATCCGGGTCCCCGGCAACGATATCGGCCGGGCGAGCTGTCTGCTGCTGCCGATCGACGCCTGCTACGAATTCGTCGGCCGGATGCGACTGCTGTGGCGCGGGTTCGACGGTGGTCAGGATGTGCGCGACTACCTGGACGAGTTCTTCGCGGACGTCTCCGCCCGGGCCCGGGACGCGCGATGAGCCCCGTGCACTCGACGACGTTCGCGGTCCTGGAGATCGCGCCCCAGCCCTACTCCGTCGCACCGATCCTGTCCGCCCGGGTCGGCATCGCCTCCCTCGCGGACGACCCCGTCCACGCGATCGCCCTGCGCGCGCAGGTACGGATCCAACCGGCGCGGCGGCGCTACTCCGACGAAGAGGGTGCCGGGCTGACCGATCTGTTCGGCGCGCGCGACCGGTGGCGGGACACGCAGCGTTCCTTCCTCTGGATGCACTGCACCACCATGGTGCCCGGGTTCTCCGGCGGCGCCGAGGTGGATCTGCCGATGCCGTGCACCTACGACTTCGAAGTGACCGGATCGAAATACCTGCACGCTCTGCGCGACGGCTCGGTGCCATTGCTCTTTCTGTTCAGCGGCACCGTGTTCATCAAGGGCAGCGGTGGATTCGCGATCCAGCAGATCCCGTGGGACCGCGAGGACACCTTCGATATGCCGCTGTCGGTGTGGCAGGACCTGATGGCCGCGCATTTCCCGAACACCGGCTGGGTCCGTCTGCACCGGGACACCCTCGACTCGCTGGCCGCCTACAAATCCGGGCACGGCCTGCTCGGCTTCGACGATGCGGTGAACCGGCTGCTCGCGCGCGCGAAGGAACTGCCGTGACCGCCGACTCGCTGGCCCGGGCCCGCGCCGTCGCCGACGCGGTGCTCTACGAGGGCTATCTGCTCTATCCCTACCGGTCGACCACACGGAAGAACATGGCGCGCTGGCAGTTCGGTGTGCTCGGGCCGCCGGGGGCGGCCGCGGCGGGGTTCGGCGAGGAGTCGTCGCTGTCGGCCGGGTTCGTCCTCGATCCGGCCACGGATCCGGTGGTGACGTGGACGATCCGGTTCCTGCAGCTCCAGCAGCGGCAGGTGCTGGACGGCGACGGCCGGCCACGCGCCGAGCTGTCCGCCGGAGACCGCTCATGGGTCTCCTGGGACGAAGCCGTTCCCCAGGAGATCGTGGTCGGCCCGGTGGCGGCGGAGTCCCTCGTCCGTCCGCTGGCGGTCCCGGCAGGCGTCGACACCGAGGAGATCGCCGGCGCCGCGGGGCGGGCGGCCGGGGCCCTGAGGCGGACCCGGCAGCCGCTCACCGGTGAATTCGCGCTCACCGTCGCGCGTGACGGCCGGTTCCTGCGGGTCACGGCGGAGGTGCGGAATGTGGGCCCGCCCGCGACCGGGACCCGGGACGCCCTCGCCCGTTCGCTGATCGGCGCGCACGTCCTTGGGCAGGTGACCGGAGGACAGTTCGTCTCGTTGCTGGATCCACCGGCGGCGGCCGCGCCGGCGGTCGGCCGCTGCGCATCGCACCGGTGCTTCCCGGTGCTCGCGGGCCCGCCGGGTGATCGCAGTCTGCTGCTGATCTCGCCGATCATCCTCTACGACCATCCCGAGATCGCCGCGCAGAGCGCGGGAGAACTGTTCGACTCCACCGAGATCGACGAGATCCTGACCCTGCGGGTGATGACGATGACCGACGAGGAGAAGGCGCAGGCCCGCGCGACCGACCCGCGCGCGGCCGAGATCATCGACCGCTGCGACGCCCTCTCCCCGGAGGAGCTGCGACAGCTGCACGGCGTGTTACGGGAACCCGGGCTCGGAGCCGACGGCGACGACGAGCACCGCGAGCAGATACCGCCGTGGTCGGAGTGGGCCGACCGGCCCCGCCCGGTCCCCGAGGTGCCGGACGGGATGGACTGGTGGGACCCGGCGGCCGACCGTGCCGTCCGGCCCGACCGCGACGCGGTACCGGTGGCGGGTGTGCTGGTGCGCCGGGGCAGCCGGGTCCGGCTGCGCCCATCCCGGCGCGCCGACGCCCAGGATCTGTTCGTCGACGGTGCGCCCGCGCGTGTCGTCTCGGTGCACCAGGACGTGGACGGGGAGTCGCATGTGGGAGTCGTCCTGGACGACGATCCCGCGGCAGAACTGCACGAATGGTTCGGCCGGTACCTCTATTTCGCGCCCGACGAACTGGAACCGCTCGACGGTCCCGAGAAGTGAAAGGAAGTGCGTGATGCAGATGGTGGGCGTTATCGCGACAGCGGTGGTGGCGGCGGTGGTGGCAGCCGGTGTCGTCATCGGTATGCGGTCGGTACCCGATCTCCGGAGATACCTGAAGATCCGGCATATGTAGCGGCGCATCGGAAGGAGACACGATGCAGGACCCGAAAGAAGAACCACAGCAGGTACGCGGCGAGCCGGGCTCGCGCGATACCGGTGCGGGCACCGTGGCCGGCGGGCCCACCGAACGCGAACCGGGCGATATCGGTCACGAGGAGACGACCTCCGCGCACGGCGAGGACGCCGAACGGGAGACCGGATTCACCTCGGAGCCGCCCCGCGGCGGCGAACCGGCCGTTCCGCCCTACGAGGAGCGCAAACCGACGGCGAACGAACCGGAGGAGACAGCGACCGGGACGGTCGACGACCAGGATGTCGGCGGTGCGACGACGCCGACGGACGGAAAGGGTTGAGCGACGGATACCGTGCTGATCGCCGGGATCGGCAATATCTTTCTCGGCGACGACGGTTTCGGACCCGAGGTGGTGCGGCGGCTGCCGGAGCACCCGGCGCCCGGCGCGCGGGTAGTGGACTACGGCATCCGCGGGATGCACCTCGCCTACGACCTGCTCGGTCCGTGGGAGGCATTGGTACTGGTCGACGCCGTGCCGGATCGTGGCACCCCGGGACGGATCGAGGTGATACGGGCCGAACCGGACCGCGCCGAGACCGCCGCGCTCGACGCCCACGCGATGGACCCGGCGGCAGTGTTCGCCGGTGTCCGGGCGCTCGGCGGCACCGTGCCCCCGACCGTGGTCGTCGGATGCCAGGTCGAATCGGTGGACGAGCGGCTCGGACTGTCCGTCCCGGTCGGCAACGCGGTGGACACGGCCGTGGCGACCGTCGGTCGCGTTGTCGCCGAACTGCTCCGCGCACATCAGGAGGTGTGACCATGTGCCTCGGTATCCCCGGCCGGGTCGTCGCGGTACCCGACGGGTACCACCACCAGATCGCCGTGGTGGACGTATCCGGTGAACAGCGGCGGGTGAACATCGGTCTGCTCGAGGAGGATCCGGCGGGCCCCGGTGACTGGGTCGTCATCCATATGGGTTTCGCGGTGGAGAAGACCGACGCCGCCGGCGCGGCCGCGGCGATGGCGGGGCTGCGCCTGCTCGGCCGGGGTGAGCAGCCGTGACGGCCGACCGGGCGCGGCGCCGGTTCGTGGTGCGCGGCGTGGTGCAGGGCGTCGGGTTCCGGCCGTTCGTCTACACCACCGCGGCGGAGCTCTCGCTGAGCGGCCGGGTGTCCAACGACAGCAGCGGCGTGTTCATCGAAACCGAGGGGACCCCCGCCGACCTCGCGGAGTTCGAACGCCGCCTGCGGACTGTCCCGCCGCCGCTGGCCGTGGTGGAATCGATCGAGTGCCGGGAGCTGCCGGTGCGCGGCGGTACCGGTTTCCGGATCGCCGACACCACCGCGGGCGGCGGACGTACGCTCGCCTCACCCGATATCGCGATCTGCGCGGACTGTGCCGCGGAACTGCGCGATCCCGCCGACCGGCGTTACCGGCACCCATTCGTCAACTGCACGAACTGTGGTCCGCGATTCACCATCATCGCGTCCCTGCCCTACGACCGGGTGCGGACCTCGATGGCCGATTTCCCGATGTGCGCGCGCTGCGCCCGGGAATACCACGATCCCGCCGATCGCCGTTTCCACGCCCAGCCCATCGCCTGCCCGGAGTGCGGCCCCCGCCTGTACTACGCCGGGCCGGGCGGTGGTGAACCGCTCGCCGCCGCCCGGGAGCTGTTGCGCGCGGGCGGCATTCTGGCCGTGAAAGGCGTCGGCGGCTATCACCTGGCCTGTGACGCCATGAACGAGACCGCGGTGGCCGCACTGCGCCGCCGGAAACGGCGCGGCGGAAAACCGTTCGCCGTGATGGCGCCGGACCTCACGGTCGCCCGCGGGATCGTCGGGCTCGACGGCGTGGCCGCGGCACTGCTGACCGGACCCCAGCGCCCCATCGTCCTGCTCTCGCGCGGTACGCGGCAGGTCGCCGGGTCCGTGGCGCCGGGCAACCCGGATCTCGGCGTACTGCTGGCCTATACCCCGCTGCACATCCTGCTCTTCGGCCTGTCCGGCGACCCGGCCGGTCCCGATGTGCTCGTGATGACCTCCGGCAACCGCAGCAGCGAACCGATCTGCTACCAGGACGCGGACGCCCGCGAGCGCCTCGCCGGGCTGGCCGACGGTTGGCTGTGGCACGACCGCCGGATCCTGGTGCCCTGCGACGATTCGGTGGTGCGTGTCGTCGACGGCGTCGAAACACCCGTGCGCCGGTCGCGTGGATACGCACCGCTGCCACTCGCACTGCCGGTGCCGGTGGCCCCGACGCTCGCCGTGGGGGCCGATCTGAAGAACGTCTGCGCGGTGGCCGACGGCCGGTACGCCTGGTTGAGCCAGCACGTCGGTGATATGGACGATCTGGCGACGCTGCGGGCCTTCGACGCCACCGAACGACATCTCCGGGAACTGACCGGGGTGCGCCCCGCCCAGCTCGCCGCCGACACCCACCCGGGCTACCGCTCCACGCAGTGGGCGCACCGCGCCGCGGGCGGCCGCCCGGTACGCACCGTGCAGCACCATCACGCGCATATCGCCGCGGTGATGGGGGAGCACGGCCTCGGACCGTCCGACACGGTGCTGGGGGTCGCGTTCGACGGCACCGGATTCGGCCCCGACGGAGCGGTCTGGGGCGGGGAGTTCCTGGTCGCCGGCTACAAGGGCTACCGGCGGCTGGCGCATCTGAAATACGTGCCGCTCGCCGGTGGCGATACGAGCGTGCACCGGCCGTATCGGATGGCGCTGGCGCATCTGTGGGCAGCGGGTATGGAATGGGATCCCGCGATCGCCTCGGTCCGCGCCTGCCCGGCGGCCGAACGCGCGGTGCTGGCCCACCAATTCGCGACCGGCCTGGGATGCGTGCCGACCTCGAGTATGGGCCGGCTGTTCGACGCGGTGGCCTCGTTGGCCGGGGTCCGCCACACCGTGGACTACGAGGCACAGGCGGCCATCGAACTCGAAGGTGTCGCCCGGCACGGCGATCCGGGCGGTGTCGAGTACCGGTTCGCGATCGATACCGGCCGCGACCCGGTGTCGATCGATCCCGCCCCGGTACTCGCGGCGGTGGTCGCCGATACCGCGAACGCGGTGCCTGCCGCGGTGATCGGCGCCCGTTTCCACGCCGCGCTCGCGCGGCTGGTGCTGGAGACGGCGCTGGTCCGGCCCGGTCCGGCCTCGACCGTCGCGCTCTCGGGCGGTGTGTTCCAGAACGCGCTGCTGTTGTCGGCCACCCGGCGGCTGCTGCGGGCCCACGGTTTCACCGTGCTCACCCATCACCGGCTGCCGCCCAACGACGGCGGTCTCGCGTTCGGTCAGGTGCTCGCGGTCGCCGCGGGCTGAGCGGAGAAGGAGGACGATCATGTGCCTGGCAGTTCCCGGAAAGGTACTCAGCCTCGAGGAGCGCGACGGCACGCTCATGTCGGTCGTCGATTTCGGCGGCGTGCACAAAGACGTATGCCTGCAGTACATCCCGGATGCCGCGATCGGCGACTACGTCGTCGTGCACGTCGGTTTCGCCATCCAGCGGCTGGACGAGGAATCGGCCCTGGCGACCCTGGCCGAATTCGAACACCTCGGGGTGTTGAACGAGGAGTTCGCCGATGGTTTCGCCGTCGCGGCCGCGCAGGCGGGAGTGGACAACCCCGAGGCGCCACGACAGCGTGACCCGGAGGAGGAGCCGTGAAATATCTCGACGAATTCAGTGATCCGCACCTGGCGAAGAAACTTCTGGACCGGATCCGCGCGACCACCGACCGCCGGTGGTCGATGATGGAAGTATGTGGCGGGCAGACACATTCGATCATCCGGCACGGAATCGACCAGTTGCTGCCGGACCGGATCGAGATGATCCACGGCCCGGGCTGCCCGGTATGCGTCACCCCGCTGGAGGTCATCGACAAGGCGCTCGAGATCGCCGCCCGGCCGGGCGTGATCTTCTGCTCCTTCGGCGATATGTTGCGGGTGCCGGGCAGCGCGAAGGATCTCTTCCACGTCAAGAGCGAAGGCGGGGACGTCCGGGTGGTCTACTCGCCGCTGGACGCGCTGGAACTGGCCAAGGCGAACCCGGACCGGCAGGTGGTCTTCTTCGGGATCGGTTTCGAGACCACGGCCCCGGCCAACGCGATGACTGTCTACCAGGCCCAGCGCCTCGGTATCGAGAACTTCTCCCTGCTGGTATCGCATGTACTGGTGCCGCCGGCGATCGCGGCGATCATGGAATCGCCGCAGTGCCGGGTACAGGCGTTCCTGCTGGCCGGGCATGTGTGCACGGTGATGGGTACCCGGGAATATCCCCCGCTGGCCGAGCGCTACCGGGTTCCCATGGTGGTCACCGGTTTCGAACCGCTGGATATCCTCGAGGGTATCCGCCGCACGGTGGCGCAGCTCGAGGCGGGCCGGCACGAGGTGGAGAACGCCTATCCGCGCGCGGTCTCGGCGGCGGGGAATCCGGCGGCCAAGGCCATGCTCGAGGATGTCTTCGAGGTCACCGACCGGGCCTGGCGGGGGATCGGCGTGATCCCGGACAGTGGGTGGCGGCTGTCGCCGCGCTACCGCGACTACGATGCCGAACACCGGTTCGCGGTGGGCGAACTGCACGCGGCCGAATCGTCGATCTGCCGCTCCGGGGAGGTCCTGCAGGGTCTGATCAAACCTCACGAATGCGCCGCGTTCGGCACGCAGTGCACCCCGCGACACCCGCTGGGCGCCACCATGGTCTCCTCGGAGGGCGCGTGCGCCGCCTACTACCTGTACCGCCGGCTGGACCAGCCCGCGGAGGTGGCCCATGCGTGAGGATCCGATGATCCCCGCGGCGACGATCGACGCCGAGGGGTGGGTCTGCCCGATGCCGCTGCGCGACGCGCCGAATATCGTGATGGGTCACGGCGGCGGCGGGGCGATGTCGGGGGAGCTGATCGAGCACCTGTTCCTCCCGGCCTTCGGGGCCGCCGCCGACGCCGGCCTGGGGGATTCCGCGGTCGTCGCGGTAGACGGCACCCGCTTGGCCTTCTCCACCGATTCCTTCGTGGTGAAACCGCTGGTGTTCCCGGGTGGTTCGATCGGCGAGCTCGCGGTCAACGGGACCGTCAACGATCTGGCCATGGCCGGTGCGCGGCCCCTGGTGCTGTCCACCGCGTTCATTCTCGAGGAGGGCACCGCGCTCTCCGAGATCGCCCGGGTGGCCGAGGCACTCGGGACCGCGGCGTCGGCGGCCGGTGTCTCGCTGGTGACCGGCGACACCAAGGTCGTGGACGCCGGGCACGGCGACGGCATCTTCATCAACACCGCCGGTATCGGTGTCCTCGCCGACGGCGTCGATATCCGGCCCGAACGCGCCGCACCCGGCGATATCGTCGTGGTCAGCGGTGAGATCGGGGTGCACGGTATCGCGGTGCTCAGTTGCCGGGAGGGCCTGGAGTTCGGGACGACGGTGCTCAGCGATACCGCACCGCTGGCCGGCCTGGTGGCCGCGATGCTGGAAACGGGTGCGGATCTGCACGTACTGCGCGACCCGACCCGCGGCGGGGTGGCCGCGACGCTGAACGAGATCGCCCGGGCCGCCGGGACGGGCATCGCACTGGACGAGACCGCGCTGCCGGTGCCTGCCGCGGTACGGGATGCCTGCGGGCTGCTCGGCCTGGATCCGATGTATGTCGCCAACGAGGGCAAGCTGGTCGCCTTCGTCCCGCCCGCGGACGCGGAGCGGGTACTCGCGGCGATGCGCGCCCACCCGCTCGGGGCGCACGCGGCGGTGATCGGCCGCTGTGTCGCGGAGCATCCGGGAATGGTGGTGGCGCGCACCGCGCTCGGCGGTACGCGGGTGGTCGATCTGCCCGCTGGTGAGCAGCTGCCGCGGATCTGTTGACGCGGCGGGACCGCCGGGACCGCCGCCCGGAAGGAACGAGGTGCACCGACGGTGCGGAGATCGGTGGCGGTCGTGCGGGCGGGATGGTCGGAGCTGGACCGCGCGCAGCGCCGCAGCGTGGCCGGAATGATTCTCACGATCGCGGCCCTGCACCTCGCCGGCTTCGCGACCCTGCTGTTCCTGGTGGTCCCGGGCGGCTATCTCGTGGACGGCGCCGTGTTCGGTGCCGGTCTCGGGATCACCGCCTACACCCTGGGTATGCGGCACGCGTTCGACGCCGACCATATCGCCGCGATCGACAATACGACCCGCAAACTCGTGGCCGAGAAGCAGAAACCGCTGTCGGTCGGTTTCTGGTTCTCCCTCGGGCATTCCACCATCGTGTTCGTGCTGGTCGCCCTGCTGGCGGCCGGGGTGAAGGCGCTCGCGGTCAATCTGCAGGACGACAATTCGCGGTGGCGGCAGTGGACCGGCGTCTTCGGCACCGGTGTGTCGGGGACCTTCCTCATCCTGATCGGGTTGCTGAACCTGATGTCGCTGATCGGGATCTGGCGGGTGTTCCGCGGTCTGCGCGGCGGTGCGTACGACGAAGCCGAACTCGAACGCCGGCTCGACGACCGCGGCGCGCTCACCCGCGTCTTCGGTCCGCTGATGCGCGCGGTGCGCCGGCCCTGGCAGATGTATCCGGTCGGGCTGCTGTTCGGGCTCGGTTTCGACACCGTCACCGAGGTGGGTCTGCTCGTGATCGCCGGTGGCGCGGCGGCCACCGATCTGCCCTGGTACGCGATTCTCGTTCTGCCCGTCCTGTTCTCGGCCGGTATGTCGCTGTTCGACGCCCTGGACGGGACGTTCATGAACTTCGCCTACGGCTGGGCCTTCGCGGGCCCGATCCGCAAGGTCTACTACAACTTCGTGGTCACCGGCCTGTCGGTGGCGGTGGCCCTGTTGATCGGCGCGCAGGAGATCATCTCGATCCTGACCGAGAAGCTCGACCTCACCACCGGCCCGCTCGCCTGGATCGGTGCGCTGGATCTCGGCGCGATGGGGTTCGTCATCGTCGGGCTCTTCGCGCTGACCTGGGCGGCCGCCGCGGCCGTCTGGCGGTTCGGGGACGTCGAGCGGCGGTGGCGGCGCGGAGTGCCGGTGGACCCGTGAGCACCCCCGCCGAGGCCGCCACCACCCGGGGAACCGAAATGTTCGCCCGGTACGCCTACGCGCCCAACCGGCTCGGCTACTGCGGCCCGGCCGAGACCTCGGCCCTGCGCGGCGGTTCCGCGGACCGGGTGCGGGCGGCGGCGCGCCGTTTCACCGGCGCCTGGCCTTATCTGCGGGTCATGTCGCGAATGACCGGTATCGCCGATCCGCTCGATCACCGGCTCGTCGAGTCGTACTGGATCGGCGGCGGCGTCGGCGCCGGATTGGATCCGGAGGCCTTCGTCGCCGAGCTGCTCGCCGTGATCGGCCCGGCCGCCGGACACTATTGGAAGTACCTCGCCGAGGAGTCGCTGGCCGGCGAGGCGGCGGCGAATCACTGCTTCCACGTCTTCGGTGTGTACCCCTGGAGCCGGTTGCTCGGTCGCGGCGGGGCGCAGCCGGTCCGGGTGCTCGACTCCTGCCGGATCAGCTGGGCCACCGTGACGGCCCGGCACGGCGACGAACTGACGGTGCGGCGCCGCCGGCTGTACTTCCACGAGGGCCGGTTGCTGTTGAGCGCGCCGGCGGCGCTGTCGGTGCCCGTATGGGAGGACGGGTACTCCGCTGTGCCCGACGTGGCTCCGGGGCGGCTGGTCGCTCTGCACTGGGACCGGCTGTGCGGCCCGCTGACCACGGTGCAGGCACGCGCGCTGGCCGCGTCGACCACTCGGCAACTGCGGGTCACCAACCGGCGACTCGCGGCTCAGCCGACCGGGGTGGGCCACCGCCGGTGATCGTCGTCGATGACGAAGGTGTGGGTGTGCCGGTAGCTGTGCGCGCCCACCGGTACCGCGTCGTGGAGATGACCGGGATCGATCCGGTCGTCGTGGACGTGGTCGAGCGCGGCGGGATCGTGCCGTGGCCAGTACCGTACCGCCGCGACCAGCCCGGCGCCGGCGACGAGGGCCAGCACGATCCAGGCGGTGACGAATCCGGCCGACGTGCTGAGCCGGCCCGCGAGTGGATAGGTGATCAGCCAGCACAGATGCGAGAGCGAGAACTGGGCGGCGAAGAGGGCCGGCCGGTCCTTCGGATGCGCCGAGCGCCGCAGTACCCGTCCGGCGGGTGTGATCGCCAGCCCGGTCCCGGCGCCGATGAGCGCCCAGACCGCGAGGGCGGCGGTCCGGCTCCCGGGCCCGGTCAGTGTCATGGTGATCGCCATTGCGATGCCGAGAACCAGGGTCCCCGCCCCGGCCAGCACGAGCGAGCGCTCACCGACCCGGTCCAGCACCCGGGGCAGCACCAGGGCCGCGAGCATCGTGCCGAACCCGTTGGCCGCCAGCAGCACCGCGACATCGGCGGGCGAACCGCCCAGCACATCGCGGACGTAGTTGACGGTATCGACCATGACCACCGACCCCACCGCCGCCACCACGAGGTTCACTCCGAGCAGGCCGCGCAGCCGCGGGGTGGCGGCGAAGATCCGCAGACCGGCGGCGGTCCGGTGCCATATACCGGTCGTCGCGCGGTGGACCGGATCGGGGATCGCCGTACCCGCGACCAGGATCGCGGAGGCGAGGAACCCCAGGGCGGTCCCGGCGAACAATCGGTGGAAATCCAGCACGGTGAGCAACAGCGCCGCCAGCACCGGGCTGAGCAGGGTCTCCATCGCCGCCGCGAGTTGTGACGCGGACAGCGCCCGCGTGTAGTCGCGTTCGTCGGGCAGGATATCGGGCAGCGTGGCCTGGAAGGCCGGGGTGAACACGGCCGAGGCGGTCTGTAGGACCGCGACCGACAGATAGACCTGCCATACCTCGTGTACGAACGGCAGACTCAGCGCCGCCGCGACGCGCACCAGGTCCAGCACCACCAGCACCCCGCGTCGCGGCAGCCGGTCGGCGTAGGCCGCCGCCACAGGCGCGACCGTGACGTACACCGCCATCTTGATCGTCAGCGCGGTGCCGAGGACGAGGCCCGCGTCCGGTCCGGCGAGCTCATAGGCGAGCAGCCCCAGCGCGACGGTGGCCAGACCGGTGCCGCACAGGGCCGACACCTGCGCCGCGAACAGACGCCGGTAGGCGCGATGGGCGAACAGTGACAACCCTCGACTCCTCGCTCGTGCCGAGCAGGCAGAATATGTGCTCGTGTACGCACACGATTCTAGTAGTCATTGGTCCGAGCTTCCGTCTCCGGATCTCGTCGACGCGGCCTCGACGGCGCTGCGGATGCTGTCCGATCCCACCCGGTTGCGGCTGTTGTGGCTACTGAGCGGCGACGACGAGCTGGATGTCGGTTCCCTGGCCGCCCGGGTTTCGCTGGCCCGGCCGGCGGTCTCGCAGCATCTGGCCAAGCTCGAACTGGCCGGGCTGGTGGTCCGCCGCCGGGCCGGCCGCCGCATGCTCTACCGCACCCGGGGTGGCCATGTGCGCCGGCTCCTGGTCGAGACGCTGAACGCCGCCGAACACCGGGTGCGCGGAATACCGGACCACGACTGAGATCCCGGCTCCGGTGGTGGTGGGCCCGCCGGTTCCGGTCGTGCTCAGCCCGCCGCTTCGGGGCGGTCGGCGAGACCCAGGCGGAGGTGTTCGCTGTGATAGATCGCCTCGTCGAGCAGCTGGGCGACATGGCTGTCGTAGAGGCTGTAGACGATGCTGCGTCCGGCGCGGGCGCCGGTGACCAGGCCGAGGTTGCGCAGAAGCCGTAGCTGGTGCGATACCGCCGACTGTTCCATCCCGACCGCCGTCGCCAGTTCGGTCACCGGGAGGGGGCCCTGGCGTAACTCGCTCAGGATGAGTAGCCGGCTGGGGGTGGCCAGCGCCTGCAAAGTGGTCGCGACGCGGGCCGCCGCGTCCGCGTCCAGCCGCGCGATCGGGTGGTCCCGGCCTTCGACCCCGTGTCCCATAAGCAGACAGCATATCAACCAGCATAAATGAAGACGTCTTCATATGTTCTGGTACGTTCGGCGGACGTTCTCTTCTGCTGTGGAGGTGACCTGTGGCCGTCCCGACGCGTACGCCCGCCGATTCGACGCGCGTACCCGATCCCGCGACCGTGCGCCGGACGAAACTCTTCGAGCTTCCCGAAAGCCGGTGGGCGGCGGCGGCGGTGGTGCTCTTCGCGGCCGGTGTCGCGACACAACTGGCCGGTGGCCCGGCATGGTCGTGGTGGGCGCTCTACCTGGCCTGCTACGGCGCGGGCGGCTGGGAACCCACCGTGGCCGGGCTACGCGCGCTGCGGGAGCGGACGCTGGATGTGGATCTGCTGATGGTGGCCGCCGCGCTGGGGGCGGCGGCGATCGGTCAGGTCGGGGACGGCGCCCTGCTGATCGTCATCTTCGCCACCTCGGGTGCGCTGGAGGCCTTCGCGAGCGCGCGGACCGAGGATTCGGTGCGCGGGCTGCTCGATCTGGCGCCGGATACCGCGACCCGGATCACCGCGGACGACGAGGAGGAGACCATTCCGGTCGCCGACCTGGAGATCGGCGATACGGTCGTGGTGCGACCCGGCGAACGCATCCCCGCCGACGCCACCGTGGTATCCGGCGGGAGCGAGGTCGATCAGGCCACCATCACCGGAGAGCCGCTGCCGGTGGACAGAGCCGCCGGTGACGAGGTCTTCGCCGGCACCCTCAACGGCACCGGCGCCCTGTGGATCCGGGTGGACCGCCGAGCGCAGGATTCGGTCGTCGCCCGGATCGCGGCCCTGGTGGAACAGGCGAGCCGGACCAAGGCCCGCACGCAGCTGTTCATCGAGAAGATCGAGCAGCGCTATTCGGTGGCGATGGTCGCCGCCACACTGGCGATATTCGCCGTCCCGCTGCTGTTCGGCGAGACGCTGCAGCGGGCGCTGCTCCGTGCGATGACCTTCATGATCGTGGCCTCCCCGTGCGCGGTCGTGCTGGCGACCATGCCTCCGCTGCTGGCCGCTGTCGCGACCGCCGGGCGGCACGGGGTACTCGTCAAATCCGCCGTCGTGATGGAGCGACTCGGCACCACCGATCTGCTCGCGTTCGACAAGACCGGCACCCTGACCCGCGGCGTTCCGGAACTGGTCGAGATCCGGCCCACCACCGAATCGTCCGACGCGGACGAGGTCCTGCGGCTCGCGGCGGCCGTGGAACGGCCCAGCGAACACCCGCTCGCCGCGTCCATCGTCCGGGCCGCTCGCGCGCGCGGACTCGACGTGCCGGCGGTCGGTGATTTCGCCGCGGAACCGGGTCGCGGGGTGAGCGGCCGCGTCGGTGACCATCGCGTCGGGGTCGGATCACCCGCGGCACTGGTGGCGGCCGCGCCCGGTGCGGATACCGAGACGGCCGCGGCCGTGGCCGCGGCCCTGCAGGCGCGTGGGTGCACCGCGGTCGTGGTCACCCGCGACCACCGGCCGATCGGAGTCCTCGCCCTCGCCGACGAGATGCGCTCGGACGCCGCGGCCGCGGTGACCGCGTCCCGGCAGCTGACCGGGGTGAACCCGGTACTGCTGACCGGTGACAACCGGGTGGCCGCCGAGCGGTTGGCGGCCCGGGTGGGTATCACCGATATCCGGGCCGAGTTGCTCCCCGCGGACAAGGTCGCCGCCGTCCGGCAGCTACGCGCCGCCGGCGCCGCGGTGACGGTCGTGGGCGACGGGGTCAACGACGCTCCGGCTCTCGCGGCCGCGCACGCCGGGATCGCCATGGGCGGCGCCGGATCGGATCTCACGCTGCGGACCGCCGATGCCGTGGTGGTCCGCGACGATCTCACCGCCATTCCCGCGGTGCTCGCGCTGGCCCGGCGCGCCCGCCGCGTCGTGATCGCGAATCTGGTCATCGCCGGATCGTTCATCGTGGTGCTGGTCGTATGGGATCTGCTGGGCACCCTGCCGCTGCCACTCGGCGTGGCCGGCCACGAGGGCTCCACGATCATTGTCGGGCTCAACGGCCTGCGCCTGCTGCGCGGCGCGGCCTGGCGGCGCGCCGCCGGGGCCCACTCGAACGCCCGGCCGGTCGCGGTTCCCGCGAGATGACCGGGCGGTCCCTCCCGGGGCTGACTCAGCCCGGGAGGGGTGCGCGGAAATGGCTGGGTTCGGCGTCGGCCGGCAGATCGGCGGCGGTGGCGAACGGTTCGACCTCGGCGCGTAGATCCACGAGGTGACGGGCGTGGGCCGCCAGGGACCGGTCCTCGTCGGAGACCGGCGTCCACTGCTGGATGGGTCGTGCTTTGCCGGCGGCGTCCACCGCCACCACCACGGCGAGGCCGTGCGCGGCGAGGGCCGGCTCGTCGGCGTGCGGGTCGGTCGCGGTCACGTGCGCGCTGATGTGCATACTGCGCGGCCCGGTGTGGATCAGCCGCGCGGTGACCTCCACGATATGGCCGATGACGATCGGCCGGTAGAAGCGGATCCCGCCGAAATAGGAGGTGATCACATGCTGACCGGCCCAGTCGGCGCCGCAGACGTAGGCGGCCTCGTCGATCCATCCCATCGTGCGGCCGCCGTGCACCTTGCCGCCCCAGTTGATATCCGAGGGCGCGGCCAGGAAGCGTAATGTCGCGCTCGGCGCGGTACCGGCGGCGGTGTAGCGCTGCACCGCCATGGCCTCCTCGATGCGCTTCCGGACCGAGATCCGGGCCCGGGCCTGCCGATGGCGGCGCAATTCGAGAATCGTGGCCGGCTCCCACTGGGGCACCTCTACCGTGCGCCGTGCCTCGTCGACCGCGACGAAGATCGTGAGGCACTGTGCCGTCTGCACGGGTTTCTGCCGCGTGGGGTCGGTCGAATAGACGCTGACCAGGATATGCATGCTCGTCCGGCCGGTGTACACGAGGTTCGCGTGCAATTCGACGAGTTCCCCGACCGCGATCGGGCGGTCGAGGTGGATGTTGCCGACATAGGCGGTGACGCAGTAGCGGCCGCTCCATTGGGCCGCCGCGGCGTAGGCGACCTTGTCGATCCATTCGAGAAGCTTGCCGCCGTCCACCGCGCCCGCGATACCCGCGTCAGCGGGTTTGACGAGGAAGCGGTGGATCGCCTCGGACCGTCTACCGGTCGCGGCCGGAGTCGGGAGGGGGTCGATGGTTGTGGCGTTCACGGGCCTGCCGATCTGCTCGGGTGGTGGAGGTACGGTCCCCGACTCCGTTGTCGTCGGAGCAGAATAGGCAGGTGCGGCGCTACGGGCGAGTAGGACACCGCCCGCGGCCGGGAACCCGCCGATCTCCTCGGTGTGGGCCCCATGGGGTGGACGGTGCGCCGCGGTTTCCGCGAGAGTCACCGCGGATGGGTGTTTGAGGGAGCGCGTGGTGGTTATCCGCCCAGGGATCGGCCGAACCGCCGGCCGGTCGGCATCCGACGAGAGGGCACAGGTGATGAGCGCCAAGGACAAGCTCGACAACAAAGCCGAAGGTCTCGCCGGTCAGGCCAAGGAAAAGCTCGGGAAGGCCACCGGCGACGACGAGACGAAGAACGAAGGCAAGGCCGACCAGACCAAATCCAACCTGAAGGACGCGGGTGAGAAGGTGAAGGACGCCTTCCGCGACTGATCGAGCCGTCGAGCGGGCGACGCCGGATACCGGCGTCGCCCGCCGCATGTCCGGACCGGGCCCGGAGCGCCGGATCCGGCTCGTGGCTCCCGCGGCGGCCACCGGGATCACGTGCCGGAGGGAACCGCGCCGTCATCGCGCCCGGCCGGTCCGCGGACCGCGTCCGGGGACCGCGGGGTCGACGGGGGATCGAACCCGGGCAACCGGCCGGCCACCAGCGGAATCATGAGCTGGATCAGCGGTCCGATGGCGACCGCGTAGACCACAGTGCCGAGACCGACGCTGCCGCCGAGCAGCCAGCCCGTGCTCAACACGGTCAGCTCGATGACGGTTCGGACCCGGCGGATCGACCATCCGGTCCGGCGGGCGAGTCCCGTCATCAGACCGTCGCGCGGGCCCGGCCCCAGCCCCGCGCCGATGTACAGCACGCTGGCCAGTGCGTTGAGCGCGACCGCGAGCACCATCACCCCCAGCCGGACCGGCATCGACTCCCAGTACGGGAGGAGCCGGAGTCCCGTATCGACCGAAACGCCCACGAGTATCACATTGCTCACCGTTCCCACACCGGGCCACTGGCGCAGCGGAATCCAGGCCAGTAGTACCACCGCGCCGGTCAGCACGGTCACCGTGCCGAAGCTCATGGGCAGGTGCCGGGTGACCCCCTGATGAAAGACATCCCACGGGTCCAAACCGACTGCGGCGCGGGTCATCACGGCCATCGAGAAGCCGTACAGCCAGAGCCCGGCGAACAGTGCGGTGAGACGTACGATCACGGCACGAGCTTCCCCGTATCTGGCCCCTTCGTACAGAGCCACCTGTGCACAACTGGATACCGGTGTGACCGGTCGAGTGGCTCGCGACCTTTTCTTCCGGCAGAGGGGATCCGGCGCGATCCGTGCGTACAGCGGAGGCGCGACCATATCGCGGAGCACCTGCGCCGTATCCGGCTCGCTCGAGCTCCGGGTCGGACCATGGTTCACGGATGCCGAACCGGGGTCCGGGTTCCGGGTCGTGGGTGGTCGGCGCGCCGACCGGCAAAACGCCGTTCCTGTTTGCACGGCGCGCGGGCGGTGTGCATAAATTGTCCGGCGCACGATCTGATAGCTGTTTGCTCTTGAAGGTGTTCGCGTAGCAGGGGCGCGGACACCGCTTCGTCACGACGAAGTCGTACCCAGGCTTCGAGCGCAGCAGGGGGCGTTTTCTGCTGTGTTCCGGTGCCTCCGAGTCCGAGCGAGAGGTTGGAAGATGAATTCGCGATCGGCCACAGCTGTCGACCACGATCTTGATCTCATTCCGTTGTCGCGGGCGCAGTACAGCATGTGGCTGGCCGACAATCTTCCGGGCAGGCCGAACGTCAATATCGCGCATTACGTCGATATCGAGGGCGCGATAGATGTCGACCTACTCACCGAGGCAATCAACATCGTCGGGCGGGAAACCGAATCACTCGTCGTGCGGGTCGTCGAATTCGACGGCCGCCCCTATCAATTCGTGGACCGCGGTATCACCTATGCCGACGCCCTACTGGATCTGTCCTTTGCCGACGATCCGTATGCCGCGGCCATGGAGTGGATGCGCCGCGACTACAGCACCAAGGCTGTCGACCTCGGCCGTGACCGGCTGGCGGTCGCCAAACTCATCAAGATCGGCGAGCGGCGGTACCTGTGGTACGCCCGCGCGCACCATCTGATCATCGACGGATACGGCGCATTCAATGTGATGAGCCGGATGACCGAGCACTACAACGCGATCATCGAGGGTAGACAGCCGCCGCCGCTGGTGGCGGCGGATCTGCGGGATATCGCCGAGGCCGATCGCGCGTACCACACGAGTCCGCGCTTCGAATCCGACCGGGCGTACTGGCACGACAAGATTTCCGGTCTCCCGACACCGGTGAGCCTTTCGGGACGCGCCGCGCGCTGGAGCGATAACGACCGTATCGCCGGCCGGCAGTTGCCGGACCCGCTGTCGGAGCTGCTCGAGCGGTTCGCCGAGAATCAGGGGGCCTCGCCCGCCCAGGTGGTCATCGCCGCGTTCTCCGCGTTCCTGGCGAGAATGACGGGCTCCGAGGACGTGGTGCTGTCGATGCCGGTGAGCGGCCGGGTGACCCGGCGCCTGCGGCACGCCGCGGCCATGCTGGCGAATATGGTGCCGATCCGGTTCGCGGTGACGCCGCAGACCACGATCGCCGGATTGGTCGGCGCCGCGGTGTCCGAGCTCGTTTCGGCGATCCGCCATCAGCTCTACCGGTTCGAGGATATGCGACGCGAGACGAATATCGCCGATACAGCGGCCAATTCGTTCGGTCCGGTCGTCAACATCTTGTTCTTCGACAGCGAGATCCGCCTCGGATCCGCCGTCGGCCGATATCGCGCCCTCACTTCCGGCGTACTCGACGATATGCAGCTGAACCTCTACCGTCCCGGTACGAACGGGCCGCTGCTGCTCGAACTGCACGGCAATCCGAATCTGTACAGCCAGGACGAACTCGAACTGCACACCACACGGTTCGTCGAATTCTTGGGGCGCCTGCTGGAATCGCCCGTGGACACCCCCGTGGTGGATATTCCACTCGTCGACTCGGCGGAAGAACAGCGCCTCGTCGGCGACCTCGCGGGGCGCGACGGTGTGGTCGCGGTCACTACATTGGTCGATCTGCTGATCGACCGGGCGGCGGTCCGCCCCGACGCGGTCGCCGTGACCTGCGGCCCGACTGTCCTGACCTATCGGGAGCTGGACGAGCGGTCCAATCGGTTCGCCCGCACGCTCATCGCCCGTGGCGCCGGGCCGGAAAGCCTGGTGGCCGTCGCGCTGCCGCGGGACGCGGAGCTGCTCGTCGCCACCCTGGCCGTGCTGAAAACGGGGGCCGGATATCTGCCCCTGGACATCGCCCATCCCGCCGACCGGCTCGACTATGTGCTCGCCGACGCCGCGCCGGTGCTGGTGGTCACGAACAGCGCACTGCGCGAGAGTGTCCCGGGCGACCCGGACCGGATCGTGGTGTTCGACGACCGCGCCGGGTCCGACGGCGACAGCTCGCCGGTCACCGATGCCGAACGATCCCGCCCACTGCGGCCGGACAATATCGCCTATGTCATCTACACCTCCGGCTCGACCGGCCGTCCCAAGGGCGTGCCGATCGCGCACCGTGCCGTGGCGTCGTACCTGACCAATGCCTGCGCCGAGATCGGGGTCCGGCCCGGCGATGTCTGGACCCTGTTCCACTCCTTCGCATTCGACTACTCGGTGTGGGAGATCTTCGGCCCGCTGGTTTCCGGGGGGCGTGTCGTCGTCGTGGACACCGCGACCACCCGGTCGCCCGACGAGGTCGTCCGCCTGGTGGCGCGGGAGAAGGTCACCGTTTTCAACCAGACACCGTCGGCTTTCCAGCAGTTCGTGGCCGCCCGGGAGCGGTACGCGGCCGGCGGGGAAGCCGAGGGGCCGTTGGCGCTGCGGTCGGTGATCCTGTCGGGGGAGCGCCTGGATCCGGCGGGACTGGCCGCCTGGTACGAACACCAGCCGCGGGTGCCGGTCGTGGCCAACAGTTACGGGATCACCGAGACCACCGTGTTCGTCACCTATCTGCCGCTGACGCCGGATATCGCGGTGCCGGGCGCCGCGAGCGCGATCGGCACGGCACTGCCGGGATTGCGCACCTATGTCCTGGACGAGCGGTTGCGGCCGGCCCCGCTGGGGGCGTGGGGTGAAATCTACGTTTCGGGGGCGCAACTGTCCCGCGGATATCTCGGGCGGCCCGCGCTGAGCGCGGCCCGTTTCGTCGCCGACCCCTTCGGCGCACCGGGTACGCGGCTCTATCGCAGTGGGGATATCGCCCGCTGGAACCACCGGGGCGAGCTCGAATATCGCGGCCGGGCCGATCAGCAGGTCCAGTTGCGCGGGTTCCGGATCGAACTCGACGAGATCCGCAATGTACTGCTGGCCGACAGCGTGGTGGCGTCCGCGGTCGTGGTCGTCCATCGGCCGGGTACGGAGGCGGCCCGGTTGGTCGCCTACGTGGTGCCGGTCGGCGATCCGGCCGAGGTCGTCGCCGACGTCCTGCGCGGCCGGATGGCCGGGGTCCTGCCGGAGTACATGGTGCCGGCGAGCGTCGTCGTCCTGCCCGAGCTGCCGTTGACCGTCAACGGCAAGGTCGATCACCGGGCCCTGCCCGAGCCGGTGTTCGATTCGGCCGCGGCCTATGTCGCGCCGAGCACGGTGGTCGAGGAGACGATCGCCGATGTGTTCGCCGACGTCCTCGGCGTCGAGCGGGTCGGCGTACTGGACGACTTCTTCGACCTGGGCGGCAATTCGCTCACCGCGACCGGCGCCGCCGTCCGGATCGGCGAGCTGACCCGCTGTGATGTCTCGGTGCGCGACCTGTTCGGCGCCCCGACCGTCGCCGGACTGGCGGCGCGTATCGCGGCCGGACACCGCCCGGCCCGTCCCGCCCTGCGCGCCCGGCCGCGGGTGGACCCGGTCCCGCCGGCCCCCGCGCAGAACCGGATGTGGTTGATCAACCAGGCGGACCCGGCCTCGGCGGCGTACAACATCCCCCTGGTGGTGCGACTGACCGGCCAACTCGATGTGGCGGCGCTGCGGACCGCGCTCGTCGACGTCCTGGACCGGCACGAGGCCCTGCGGACCGTCTTCCCGGCCGTCGAGGGTGCGGGTTCCCAGGTGGTACTGCCGGCCGAGGAGGTGATCGCCGGCCTGGATCTCGTGCCCGAGATCGCGGACGGGGCGGAGCTCGAGCACCGCATCCGGGAGCTCACGGCACAGGGTTTCGATGTCAGCGTACGGCCGCCGCTGCGCAGCGGCCTGTACGCCTCGGCCGACCGGCGCCGGCACGTCCTGGCCGTCGTCCTGCATCACATCTGCTGCGACGGATCGTCGCTGCGGCCGCTGTCTGCCGATCTCGCGACCGCCTACGAGGCCAGGGTGCAGGGCAAGACGCCGGACTGGCAGGCACTGCGGGTGCAGTACGCCGATTACAGCGTCTGGCATCGCGAACTGCTCGGTGACGAGGCGGACCCGGAGTCGCCGGCGGCCCGTCAGCTGAACTACTGGAAGGGGCACCTGGCCGGAAAGCCGCCGGTACTGGAGCTGCCCACCGACCGGCCCCGGCCGGCCCAACGGTCGCTGCGCGGCGACCGCACCGAAACCGTGATCCCCGCCCAGGTGTACCGCGGGATCGAGAGGCTGGCCCGGTCGGCGAACGTCACCGGCTTCATGGTCGTGCACGCCGCGCTCGTCGTGCTGCTCGCCCGGCTGTCGGGCTCCGACGACATCACTGTCGGTACCGCCGTGGCCGGGCGCGGCGAACCCGCGCTCGAACCGCTCGTCGGTATGTTCGTCAACACCGTGCCGCTGCGCACCCCGGTCCGCCCGGGCGAATCGTTCACGGACTTCCTGGCCCGGGTGCGCGCGGTGGATGTGGACGGCTTCGCCAACAGCGACCTGCCCTACGAGCGGGTCGTGGAGGAGGTCGATCCCCGGCGGTCGGCCGCGTACGCCCCGCTGTGCCAGGTGTATCTGGCCTTCGAGAACATGCAGCGGCCGAGTCTGGAACTGCCCGGCCTCACCGTGGAGGTCCTGGATCCGGAGGTGGCCACGGCGAAGGTGGACCTCGTGGTCACCGTCGCGGAGAACGCTTCCGCCGGTGGTGACGTCGCGCTGCGCGTCGACTACGCGACCGACCTGTTCGACCGGCACACGGTCGCGGAGTTCGCGGCCCGGCTGAACCGGGTGCTCGACGCGGTCGTGACCGATCCGGGCGTCCGGGTCGGTACGGTGGACGTGCTGTCCGCAACCGAGCGGGCCGGGCTGGTCCCGGCCACGGGCGCCCCGGCGGCGGCACCGCGGCTGTTGGCCGATGTACTCGCGGCCGCCGACAGCGACGCGGTGGCGGTGATCGCCGGCGAACGGATGGTCACCTACGGCGAACTGGACGCGTGGTCGAACCGGATAGCCCGTGACCTCATCGCACGCGGGGTCGGTCCGGGTGACCACGTCGCGCTCGTGATGGGACGTTCGGTCGAATTCGTGGCCGGTATGCGGGCGGTGGCGGTGACCGGCGCGGCCTTCGTCCCGGTGGACCCGCGGAATCCGGCCGAACGGATCGCGCTCATGCTCGGCGACGCCGCGGTCCGTGTCGCGGTGACGGTCGAATCCCACCGGGCACTGCTGCCCGAGTCGATCATGCGGCTGGTACTCGACGACCCCGATACCGCGGCCGCGCTCGCCGCCGGATCGGCGGCGCCGGTGACCGACCGGGAACGGACCCGGCCCGGCCGTGTGCTCGATACGGCGTACGTGCTGTACACCTCGGGCTCGACCGGTACACCCAAAGGCGTCGCGGTGACGCACGAGGGCCTGGCGAATTTCGCCGCCGAACAACGCGAGCGTTATCGGGTGGATCCGTCCGCGCGGGTATTGCAGCTGGCAGCGCCCGGATTCGACGCGGTCGTCCTCGAACTGCTGATGGCACATGCGAACGGTGCCGCGCTCGTGATCTCGCCGCCGGAGGTCTTCGCCGGCGCGGAACTGGCGCAACTCGTTCGCGCCCAACGGGTCTCGCACGCGTTCGTGACACCGAGTGTGCTGGCGACGATGACACCGGAGGGCTTGGACTGCCTGCGGGTGCTGGTGGCCGGCGGTGAGGCGGTACCGGCCGAGACGGTGGCGACATGGGCGCCCGGTCGCGAACTGTTCAACGGATACGGCCCCACCGAGACCACCATCATGGTCGCGATCAGCGATCCCTTGTCGGTAGGCGACCGGGTGACCATCGGCGGACCGATCCGCGGTATCGAGGCCGTGGTCCTCGATCCCGCGCTGCGGCCGGTTCCGGTCGGGGTGACCGGGCAACTCTTCGTCTCCGGAGTGCAACTGGCCCGCGGCTACCTGGGACGGCCCGCGGCCACGGCCGCCGCGTTCGTCGCCGCGCCCTTCGGTCCGCCCGGCGCCCGGATGTACCGCACCGGCGACCTGGCGCGCTGGACCCGCGACGGGACTCTGGAATACGCCGGCCGCACCGACTTCCAGGTCAAGATCCGCGGTCAGCGCATCGAACTCGGCGAGATCGAGGCCGCACTGGCCGCGCACCCGGCCGTGGCGGTCGCCCATGTGGTGGGCGTCCCCGGCGCACACGGCGCCCGCCTGGCCGCGTACGTGGTGCCCGCGGACGCCGAAGTGGACACCGCGGCACTGCTGGCGGACACCGCGCAGCGCCTGCCGGCGCATATGGTGCCGGAAACCGTGCTGGTGCTCGAGACGCTGCCGCTCTCACCGGTCGGCAAGATCGATCGCGCCGCGCTGCCCGAGCCGGTGTTCGGCAACGCCGCCACGGAATTCGTCGCGCCCCGCGACAGCGTCGAACAAACCGTGGCACGGGTGTGCGCGCAGGTGCTCGGCGTCGAACGGATGGGAGCCTTCGACAGCTTCTTCGACCTGGGCGGCAACTCGCTGTCGGCCACCCGGGTCGCCGGCCGGTTGAGCGCCGAATTCGGTGTCGATATCGCCCTGCGCACAGTGTTCGACGCACCGACCGTCGCGGCGCTGGCGGACCGGCTGCGCGCGAGCGCTCCGGCCGGCCGGCAACCACTGGTCCCGCAGCACCGCCCGGAGCGGATCCCGCTGTCGCCGGCGCAGACGCGGATGTGGTTCCTCAATCGGTTCGAGCCGGACTCGCCGCTGTACAACATTCCGCTGGTACTGCGACTCTCGGGCCCCCTCGATGTGGCGGCCGTACAGGCCGCGGTCGCCGACGTGCTCGGCCGCCACGAAGCGCTGCGCACTCGCTACCCGGACAGCGACAGCGGACCACACCAGGTGATCGTGCCGGTGGTGGACGCCTGCGCGCCGCCGGAACCGGTCGCGGTGCCGGCCCACACGGTCGAGGCCCGGATCGCCGCGGCGACCGCGGCCGGATTCGACGTCACCCGGGAGGTACCGCTCCGGATCACGCTGCTGCGCAGCGCGCCCGACGAGCACACCCTGGTCCTGGTGGTCCACCACATCGGCTTCGACGGTTCGTCGCTCGCCCCGCTCGCCGCCGACCTGATGACCGCCTACCGGGCCCGGCACCGCGGCCACGAGCCCCGGTGGGCGCCGCTGCCGGTGCAGTACGCCGATTACACGCTGTGGCAGCGGGAACTGCTCGGCACCGAGGACGACCCGCACAGCCCGACGGTGGCGCAGACCGAGTACTGGCGCTCGGCCCTCGCCGACCTGCCCGAAGTGCTCGACCTGCCTACCGACCGGCCGCGCCCGGCCCAGCAGAGCTTCCGGGGTGCGACGTACTCCACCACGCTGCCCGCGGACCTCCATCGCGAGGCGATCGCCCTGGCCCGCCGCCACGACACCACCGTGTTCATGGTGAT
Organism: Nocardia sp. NPDC004568; assembly: GCF_040609955.1. Lineage (NCBI taxonomy): Bacteria > Bacillati > Actinomycetota > Actinomycetes > Mycobacteriales > Nocardiaceae > Nocardia > Nocardia sp. NPDC004568. The sequence continues at coordinate 130,359 of NZ_JBEXLL010000004.1, read as the reverse complement.
GCACGCCGTCTACGCGGCGCTGCTGGCCCGGCTGTCCGGGACCGGGGACATCGCCGTCGGAACGCCGATCGCCGGCCGCGGCGAACCCGGCCTCGACGGCCTGGTGGGTATGTTCGTCAATACGCTGGTGCTGCGGACACGCGTGGCGCCCGGTGCGTCGTTCGCCGCGGTTCTCGACCAGGTTCGCGCCGCGGATCTGGCCGCGTTCGAGAACGCCGACATCCCGTTCGAGCGACTGGTCGAGGTGCTCAATCCGCCCCGGTCGACGGCGCACGCGCCGCTGACCCAGGTGGGGTTCTCGTTCCAGAACATCGAGATCCCGGAGGTCCGGATCGACGGGCTGACGGTCACGGCCCGGATGATCGACCCGGCCGTCGCCAAATACGATCTGCACCTGAATCTGGTCGACGCCACGCCCACCGAGGACGGATCCGGCGGGATGGCGGTCGAATTCGGTTATGCCACAGATCTGTTCGACGAGTCGTCGATCCGGTCCCTCTTCGACCGCTATCTGCGACTGTTGCGCGCGGTCCTGGCTGATCCCACCGCGCCCGTCGGCGATATCGACTTGCTGACCACGGCCGAGCGGCAGGCGCTGGCCGAGCGGTCGGCCGGCGTGAGCACAGTCGCCGGCCCGGCGTCGCTGCCGGATCTGTTCACGGCCCAGACCACGGCGACCCCGCGGAATACGGCGGTCGTCGACGCCGCGACCGGCGAGCGCCTGGACTACGGGGACTTCGGGCAGCGGGTGAACCGGCTGGCCCGCGCGCTCATCGGCCGGGGCGCGGGTCCGGGGACGGTGGTCGCCGTCGCGATGCACCGCTGTGTCGATCTGCTCACGAGTCTGTACGCGATCCACGCCGCCGGTGCCGCGTACCTGCCGCTGGATCCGGAGCACCCCGCCGACCGGCTGCGCTCGGTCTGTGCGACAGCGCGGCCGATCGCCGTGCTCACCCGGGGCGACGAGGTGGACCTGCCCGCTGGAGTGCCGCGGTGGGTCCTCGCGGAATTGGGAGTGCCGCGGCACGATCCGGCACCGGTCACCGACGCCGACCGGATCCGGCCCTTGTCTCCGGACGATCTGGCCTACGTCATCTACACCTCCGGCTCGACCGGTGTGCCCAAGGGCGTGGCCGTCACGCACCGTGCGGTGGTCAACCAATTGTGCTGGATGCGCGAGCATTACGGTCTCGACGGTTCCGATGTGATGATCTGGCGCACGCCGGTGACCTTCGACCTGTCGGTGTGGGAACTGTTCTCCGCGGCGGCCTGTGGCGCGGCACTGGTGGTCGCGGACACGGACGCGCACCGTGACACCAGGGTGCTGGCCCGGCTGCTGGCCGAACACCGGGTCACCACGGTCGATTTCGTCCCGTCGCTGCTCGCCGCGTTCCTGGCCACCGCCGAGGGCCGCGAATTCCCGGATCTGCGGCGCGTCCTGTGTATCGGCGAGGCGCTGCCGGCCGAGACGGTCCGTCGCTTCACCGAGGTCAGCACCGCGCGTATCGACAATCTCTACGGCCCGACCGAGGCCGCGGTCAGCGTCACCTCCCACCGTGTCGAGGACGTGTCCGGCTCCGCCGTGCCGATCGGCGTACCCGAGGCGAATGTGGTGGTCCGGGTGCTGGACGCACGGCTGCGGCCGGTGCCGGACGGTGTCACGGGCGAGCTGTACCTGGGCGGGGCGCAGCTGGCCCGCGGATATCACGAACGTCCCGCGCTGACGTCGGCCACCTTCGTCGCCGACCCGTCGGGCACGGGCGGCGCCCGGCTGTACCGCACCGGCGACCTGGTGCGCTGGGACGCCGGCGGCACCCTGCGCTACGTGGGCCGAGCCGATACCCAGGTGAAACTGCGCGGTCTCCGGATCGAGCCCGGCGATATCGAGGCCGCGCTGGTGGCTCACGCCGCCGTGGACGCCGCGGTGGTACAGGTACGCACCGACCACGGCGAACAGCGCCTGGTCGCCTATGTGGTCGCGCCGCCCTCGTGCGATACCCAGGAGATCCGCGCGTCGCTGCGGGAACGGTTGCCCGCCTATATGGTTCCGGCCACGGTGATCCGGATCGATACCCTCCCGCTCACCGCGAACGGCAAGGTCGATCACCGCGCGCTGCCGGCGCCGGACCCCGCCCTGCGTGCGGCCGAGTTCCGCGAGCCGCGGGGCCTGGTCGAACAGACAGTGGCCGAGGTCTTCGGCGAGTTGCTCGCCCTGCCGGAGATCGGCGCCCAGGACGATTTCTTCGAACTGGGCGGTAATTCGCTGCTCGCGACGCGGGCGCTGAGCCGGATCGGCGATATCCTCGAGGTCGACGTCGCGGTGCGGGTGATCTTCGAGGCGCCCACGGTCGCCGACCTCGCCGAGCGCATCACCCGTTTGCGGGCGGTACCGAGCCTCCCGGCGCCCGCGCCCCGCCCGCGCCCGGAGCGGATACCGCTCTCGCCGGCGCAGTCCCGGATGTGGTTCCTCAACCAGTTCGACCCGGCGGCCGCCGGATACATCGTCCCGCTGGCGATCCGGCTCGACGGCGTCCTCGATCTCGGGGCGCTCACGGCGGCCGTCGGTGATGTGGTCGAGCGGCACGAGAGTCTGCGTACCGTCTACCCCGCCGTCGACGGTGTGCCGGCCCAGGTGGTGCTGCCGTACGCGGAGGTCGCCGCGTACGGGGATCTCGTACCGGAACCGATCGCCGAGGGCGAACTGCCGCGGCGGCTGACGGAGTTCTTCGGCCGTACCTTCGATGTGACGGCGGGGGTGCCCCTGCGGGTCGGTCTCTTCCAGCTCTCCGAATCGGTCTGGGTGCTCGCGCTGGCCGCGCATCACATCAGCTGCGACGGTTTCTCGGTGGCACCACTGGCCACCGATCTGATGACCGCCTATCGGGCGCGTTCGCTGGGTGGCCGGCCGGAGTGGGCGCCGCTGCCGGTGCAGTTCGCCGATTTCGCCCTCTGGCAGCGTGAGGTGCTCGGGGCGGCGGACGATCCGCGGTCACGCGGTGCGCGCGAGATCGCCTACTGGCGTACCCGGCTCGCGGGTGTTCCCGATGTCCTGGATCTGCCGACCGATCGGCCGCGGCCGCCGCGGCGCTCCCAGCGCGGTGCGTCCGTACAGGTCACGATTCCCGGTGAACTGCACCGGCGGGTGCAGACACTGGCACGACGCGGCGGCGCCACCACGTTCATGGTGGCGCATACGGCGCTGGCGGTCCTGCTGGCGCGGCTGTCCGGTAGCGACGACATCACCATCGGGGTGCCGCACGCGGGCCGCGGCCACCGCTCGTTCGACGGTCTCGTGGGCATGTTCGTCAATACCCTGGTGATGCGGACCCGGGTCACGCCGCACGAGAGCTTCCGGGAACTCCTGGAGCAGGTCCGGCGGGCCGATATCGAGGCCTACGACCATGCCACCGTCCCGTTCGAACAGCTGGTGGAAGTGCTTAACCCGGTGCGTTCGGCGGCGCATACGCCGCTGTTCCAGGTGATGCTCGCCTATCAGAACATGGACCGGGCCCACGTCGAACTGCCGGACCTCACCGTGGACGATCTCGATCCCGGCGACGATGCCGCGATCTGCGACCTGCTGCTGATGATGTCGGAGGGCTACGGCGCCCACAACGAGCCGGTCGGTATGACACTGCGCCTCACCTATGCCACCGACCTGTTCGACGAGGACACCGCTGCCCGGTTCGCCGCACAGTTCGTCCGCGTGCTCGAGGCCGCGGCGACCGATCCGTACGCGGCGGCCGGCGATATCGAACTCCTCGACGAGGCCGATCGGGCAGTGCTCCTGCGCCAGTGGAACGCCACCGGCGACCCTGTCGTCACCGGCCGCACCCTGGCCGGCCTCTTTGACGCCCAGGTGGCCCGTACCCCGGCCGCGCCGGCGCTGCGCGATCCGGCCGGTGGCGTGCTCACCTACCGGGAATTCGACGGGCGCGTGAACCGTCTCGCCCGCTGGCTCACCGACCGTGGTGCCGGACCGGAAACCGTGGTGGCGGTGGCGATCCGCCGTTCCACCGATCTCGTCACCGCGCTGTACGCGGTGGTCAAGACCGGGGCCGCGTTCCTCCCGCTCGATCCCGACCATCCGGCCGCGCGGATCGGCCGCGTGCTCGCGGCGGCCCGGCCCCTGCTGGTGCTGACCACGTCCGCGGACGGCGGGAATCTGCCGGTGGACTACGCCGCCGAGCCGATCGACCGGGCGGACCTCAGCGGCTACGGCGACACCCCGCTCACCGACGCGGACCGCCGGGCGCCGCTGCGCCCGGAACACACGGCCTACGTGCTGTTCACCTCGGGTTCCACCGGCCTGCCGAAGGGGGTCGCCCTGACGCATGCCGCGACCGCGGCGCAGCTGGCGTGGGCACAGCGGCAGTGGCCGCACGACGGGACCGATGTGGTGCTGTTCAAGACCCCCGTCACTTTCGATATCGCGGTATGGGAGCTGTTCTGGCCGTTGCAGACCGGCGCGCAGCTCGTGGTCGCCGCCCCGGACGGTCACCGCGACCCGGCCTACCTGGCGAAGGTTGTGGCCGAACACCGGATCACCACCGTGCATTTCGTCCCGTCGATGCTCGATGTCCTGCTCGACACCACCGCGGCGCCGTTGCCGTCGGTCCGCCGGGTGTTCGTCGCCGGGGAAGCGCTGGCCCAGCGTACCGTCGACGACTCGGTGCGAATATTCGGCAATGCCGAGGTGGTGAACTGGTACGGGCCGGCCGAGGCCGAGGTCGTCACCAGCCACCGGTGCCTGCCCGGGGAAGGCCCCCGCGCGACCGTGCCGATCGGCCGGCCGGTCGCCGGTATGCGCGTCCATGTCCTGGACGCCCGCCTGCGACCCGTTCCCTTCGGGGTGACCGGTGAACTCTACGTCTCGGGCGTGCAGACGGCCCGCGGGTATCAGGGCCGCCCCGATCTCACCTGCGGCGCCTTCGTCGCGCATCCGTTCGGCGCGCCGGGGGAGCGGCTGTACCGCACCGGCGACCTGGTCCGTTGGACGCGGTCCGGCGATCTGGAATTCAGGGGGCGCCGCGATTTCCAGGTGAAGGTGCGCGGGCAGCGGGTGGAGCCCGGCGAGATCGAAGCCGCGCTGTGCGCGCTGCCGGAGGTCGCCCGTGCCGTCGTCGTCGCGACGACGGCACGGATCGCCGGCTATGTGACGCTCGTTCCCGGCGCCGTGGTCACGGGCCGCGAGCTGCGCGACCGGATCGCGCGGACGCTCCCGGCCTATCTGGTCCCGGCCGCGGTCCAGGTACTGGCGGCGATACCACTCACCGCCAACGGCAAAGTGGACCGTGCGGAGTTGCCCCGGCCGGTGTTCGAGGAACCGGCCGAGTTCGTGGCCCCGCGTACCGAGCGGGAAACCGTGCTGGCGCGAATCGTCGCCGAGCTGACCGGAATCGAGCAGGTGAGCGTGACCGCCGAGCTGTTCGAGCTCGGTGTCGATTCGCTGTCGGCCGCGCGCCTCGCCGCCCGCGCCGAGGCGGCCCTGGATGTCGAGGTCGGCATCCGCGATATCTTCGACGAGCCGACGATCGCCGGTCTGGCACAGCGGCTCGCCACCCGCACCCGCGGCGCCGCCCTCCCGCTCACGGCGCGCGAGCGTCCGGCCGCGGTTCCGCTGGCGGCGGCGCAGCGCCGGATGTGGTTTCTCAACCAGTACGACACCGGGTCCGCCGCGTACAACATCTGTTTCGCGGCCCGGCTCAGCGGTGCGCTGGACGTGGAGGCACTGCGGGCCGCGTTCCGGGACGTGACCGTCCGGCACGAGCCGCTGCGGACGATCTACCCCATGGTGGACGGCGAACCGTGCCAGGTCGTCCTGGACGCCCCGGCCGCCGGGGCCGAGCTGCTGCCGGAGGCCGAAGCGGTCGCCGACGGCAGCGAACTGGCCGAGCGGATCCGGCGGGTCGCCGAAACCGGTTTCGATGTCGCGGTATCGGTGCCGGTCCGGGCCGGGTTGTACCGGATCGGCGCCGGGGAGCACGCGCTGGTCCTGGTGGCGCACCACATCGCCGCCGACGGTGCCTCGATGCCGGTGCTGGCCCGTGATGTGTTCACCGCCTACGCGGCCCGCGCACGCCGGCAGCCGCCGGCGTGGGAACCGCCGGCGGTCCAGTACGGTGACTACGCCCTGTGGCAGCGGGAGCGCCTGGGCGCCGAGGACGATCCCGGATCGCTGATCGCCCGGCAGATCGCCTACTGGACCGATGTGCTCGGCGACAGCCCGGAACTGCTGGCTCTGCCGACCGACCGCCCGCGCCCGGCCACGGTCACCACGGCCGGCGCCGGCGTACGCTTCGGCATCCCGGCGCGACTGCACGACGCGATCGCGCGCCTGGCCCGGCAGGAGGGCGTGACCACCTTCGTGGTGCTGCACGCGGCGCTGGCGCTCCTGCTCGCCCGGACGGCGCACACCGACGATGTCTCGGTCGGTACTCCGGTCGCGGGGCGGGGACACGAGGCACTCGACGATCTGGTCGGTATGTTCGTCAACACCGTGGTGCTGCGCACCCGGATCGCCGAGGGCCGGTCGTTCCGCGACCTGCTCGCGGGCGTGCGCGATGTCGACGTGGCCGCCCTCGCGCACGCCGATATCGCCTACGAACGGCTCGTCGATGTGCTCGACCGGCCGCGGTCGACCGCGTACACCCCGCTGTACCAGGTGATGTTCGGGTTGCAGAACACCGGGCCGGCGCGCTTCGAACTGCCCGGTGTGGACATCACCGTGCTCGACCCCGGGATCGCGCAGGCGAAAACCGATCTCACCGTGCTGCTCGACGAGCGGACCGACGGAGAGCGGCCCGCGGGTATCGGCGGGGAGATCGTCTACGCCACCGATCTGTTCGCGGCGCCGACCGCGACGGCGTTCGCCGAGCGGTTCGTGCGCGTCCTCGAGGCGGTCACCACCGACCCGGCCCGGGCGGTGGGCGATATCGACCTGCTCGACGCGGCGGAAACCGCACAGCTGGTACCGGCCGTCGGCGGCCCGGACGAAACCCCCTGTCTGCTGTCGGATCTGCTGGCCGCGGCGGTCGCCGCGCACCCCGGGCAGATCGCGCTGATCGGCGAGAGCGAAACCCTGACCTACGCCGAACTCCACCGGCGCGCCGACCTGCTGGCCGGATATCTGGTGGCGCGGGGCGCGGGCCCCGGCGTCCATATCGCGCTGGCGGTACCGCGCTCGGTGGACTATCAGATCGCCATGTGGGCGATCTCCCGGACCGGCGCCGCCTTCGTCCCGGTGGATCTGCGGTATCCGCGGGAGCGGATTGCCCACATGGTCGCCGACTCCGGTGTCGTCCTCGGCCTCACGGTGGCCGACGCGGCGCCCGCGTTGCCGGACAGGGTGGGGTGGGTGGTGCTCGACGAGCCGGCCACGGTCGCCGATATCGAGCGGCAGCACGGGCTTTCCGCGAGTGCGCCGGCCCTGCCGCGGGCCCGGACAGAGGATACGGCGTACGTGATCTACACCTCCGGTTCCACCGGCACGCCGAAGGGGGTGGTGGTGACCCACGAGGGGCTCGCGAACTTCGCCACCGCCCAGCGGGTGCGGTATCGGGTGGACCGGTCCGCACGGGTGCTGCACGTGGCGGCACCGGCCTTCGACGCGGTGCTGCTCGAGGCCTTGATGGCCTGTGCGGCGGGCGCCGCGCTGGTCATCTCACCACCGGATGTCTTCGGTGGCCCGGAACTGGCCCGGCTCATCCGCAACCACAAGGTCTCGCATGCCTTCCTGACACCGAGCGTGCTGGCGACCGTATCGCCCGCCGATCTCGAATCGGTGCAGGTGCTGGCGGTCGGCGGTGAGAGGGTGCCGGCCGAATTGGTCGCCTCCTGGGCGCCCGGGCGCCGGCTGCACAATATCTACGGTCCGACCGAGGCGACGATCGTCACCACGATGAGCGCTCCGGTGCGCGCCGGCGGTCCGATCGATATCGGTGGCCCGATCCTCGGCGCGCGGGCCGTCGTCCTGGACGCCCGGCTGCGTCCGGTGCCGGTCGGTGTGCCGGGCGAGTTGTATCTCGCGGGCGCGGCACTGGCACGGGGATATCTGAATCGACCGGCGCTGACCGCGGGCGCGTTCGTGGCGAACCCGCACGGCGGCGCGGGAGCGCGGATGTACCGGACCGGCGATATCGTGCGCTGGACTCCGGCACACACCTTGGAATACGTCGGCCGCAGCGATTTCCAGATCAAGATCCGCGGCCAGCGCATCGAACTCGGTGAGATCGATGCCGCGCTGGTCGCGCAGCCCGGCATCGCGGCCGCGGTCACGGTCGCGCGCCCCGGTCCGGACGGCCGGTCGATGCTCGCGGCGTATGTCGTGGCCGAGCCCGCTACGGAGATCGCCGCGGCCGCGGTATCGGACCGGCTCGCGGGCGTGCTGCCGGCCCATATGCTGCCCGCCACGATCACCGTCCTGGACCGGATGCCGCTCGCCTCGACCGGCAAAGTGGACCGTAAAGCCCTCCCGGAACCCGTGTTCGAGGTAAGGGAAACGGACACGGTCGAGCCGGCCACCGAACTGGAACGCACCGTCGCGGCCGCCTTCGCGGAGGTGCTCGGCGTGCCGTCGGTGGGGGCGACCACCTCGTTCTTCGCGCTGGGCGGGGATTCCATCATGTCGATCCAGCTCGCCGCGCGGCTGCAGGCCGCCGGGGTGGTCGTCCGGGCCCGCGATATCTTCGAACGCCGGACCGTCCGGGCGCTGGCGCGGGCCGCCACGAGCGCGAGCCGGGTGACGCTCCCGGAACTGCCCGGCGGCGGGGTGGGGGATATCCCGAGTACGCCGATCGTGGCCTGGTTCGGTGAACGACTCGGCGCGGCCCGGGGATTCGCCCAGTCGATGCTGGTGCGGTTGCCCGCGGACGCCGCGGTGGCCGAGGTCACCGCGACGGTCCAGGCCCTGCTGGACCGGCACGATATGCTCCGCTCCCAGCTGTGCGACGGTCGTCTGCGGGTGCTGCCGACGGGGTCGATCGATGCGGCGGACGCGATACTCGTGCAAACCTTCCGGGCCGGGCAGGCGCCGGGCCGCGACGGGTTCACCGCGGTGGCCGAGGCCGCGCTGGCCGCTGCCACCGCACGTCTCGATCCGGCCGCGGGCCGGGTGATGCAGGTCGTATGCCTGCTGCCCGCGGCCGGAGTCGATGCGGAGAGCCGCGCGCTCGTCGTCATCCACCACCTGGCGGTGGACGGCGTCTCCTGGCGGATCCTGCTGCCCGATCTCGCGACCGCCTGGCAGCAGATCGCCGAGGGCCGGCGGGCGGATCTGCCCGCCCCGGGGACCTCCCTGCGCCGCTGGGCGCACGCCCTGACCGACGCGGCGGCGGAGCGCACCGGCGAACTCGGCCTGTGGCAGCGCATGAGCACCGCCGCCGACCCGCTGCTGGGCCGGGCGGCGCTCGATCCGTCCATCGACACCCAGGCGACCGTCCGGCAGCTGCCGGTCGCCCTCCCGGCCGAGGTGACGAAGGTCCTGCTGGAGGTGGTGCCCGACGTCGCCCGGGCCACGGTGGACGACGCGCTGCTCGCGGGACTGACGGTCGCCGTGGGCCGCTGGCGGGCCCGCCGCGGAAGCACCCATCGGGGTGCGAAGATTCTGCTCGAGGGGCACGGCCGGGAGGAGCAGCTCGTCCCGGGCGCGGACCTCTCCCGCACCGTGGGCTGGTTCACCAGTGCCTATCCCGTCGCGCTCGAACCGGTCGGCATCGACTCCGGTGATATGCGTGCCGTGGTGAAAGCGGTCAAGGATCAGTTGCGCGCGATCCCGGACAAGGGGATCGGCTACGGTCTCCTGCGCTATCTCGATCCGGACGCCGGACAGCGGCTGGCGAGCGCGCCGGAACCGCAGATCGCCTTCAACAATCTCGGCCGGGCGGGGGTCGATCTGGCCGCGCTGTCGGGACTGGCCTGGGTTCCGACCGGCGAGGAGTTCGACCAGCGCGGCGCGTTCGACCCGGATATGCCCGCGGCAGCGGCGATCACGATCGATGTGCACACCTCCGAGACCGCGGCGGGCCCGGTGCTCTCGGCGCAGATCGGCTACGCCTCGCGGTTGCTGGACCACGCGGAGGTCGCCGAACTGGCCGATGACTGGATCGATGCCGTCCGCGAGATCGCGGCGGCGGCCCGCACCGGCGACGACTGGGGCCTGTGCCCCGCCGATGTACCGCTCGTCGCGGTGAACCAGTCCGATCTGGACACCTTCACCGACCGCTACGGTCCGCTCAGCGATGTGTGGTCGCTGGCGCCGCTGCAGGCGGGCCTGCTCTTCCACGCCGAATTCGCCGCGGGTGAACTGGATGTCTACACCGCCCAGTCGGTGCTGACTCTCGCGGGTACGGTAGACCCGGCCCGGCTCGAAGGGGCCGCGCGAGCGCTGCTCGACCGGCACCCGAACCTGCGCGCGGCCTTCACCCGGACGGTCGACGGTGTGGCCGCGCAGGTCGTTCCCGCCGCTGTGCCGCTGCGCTGGTATCGCGCCGAGACCGGCGGTGACACCGCCGAACTCGACCGGCTGATCGAAGCCGAACGGTCCGTGGTGTTCGATCCCGCCGATCCGCCGCTCTTGCGTTTCCTCGCGGTCACGGTGGGTTCCGGGGATGTCCGGCTGGTACTGACCGCGCACCATCTGCTGCTCGACGGCTGGTCGCTGCCGCTGCTGTGCCGGGAACTCATCGGTCTCTACGCGGTGGGCGACCGCACCGATCTGCTGCCGGCCGCGCCGTCCTACCGTGACTATCTGGCCTGGCTGGACCAGCGCGATCACGCGGCCGGTGTACAGGTCTGGCGTGCGGCCCTGGGCGAGTCGGTCGAACCGACCTTGGTCACCGACGGGCAGACGGCGACCGTCGCCGAGATCCCGGTCGACCTGCCGCTCGTGCTCGAACGCGCCACCACCGAGCGGCTGACCGAGTTCGCCCGGGAGCACGCGGTCACCATGGCCACCGTCGTGCAGTTCTCCTGGGCGGTCGTGCTGGGTAGCCTGCTGGGCACCGAACGAGTCGTCTTCGGTAGCACCGTCTCCGGTCGGCCCGCCGAACTGCCCGGTGTGGAGTCGATGATCGGGCTGTTCATCAATACGATCCCGGTCTCGGCCGACGTGACCCCCACCCGGACCGTGGCCGACCTGCTGACTCGTCTGCAAGCCGACAGCACCCGGCTGCTCGACCACCACTATCTCGAACTGTCCGAGATCACGGCCGCCGCGAACGGTCCGCACCTGTTCGACACCCTGGTCGTCTTCGAGTCCTACCCGGTCGACAGCAGCGGTCTGGGCGATACCGATATCGACGGGATGCGGGTGCTCGCCGCCGAGGGCCGCGACGCCGCCCACTATCCGCTGCTGGTCCAGGCGCACCAGACCGAGGAACTGCACATCCGGGTCCGCTACCAGCGCGCCCGGATCGACGATCGGACGGCGGCCGATCTCGCGGATCGGCTGGCCCGCGTACTGTGCGCGCTCACCGGTCACGCGGACAAGCCGCTCGCGGCGATCGAGCTGCTGTCGCCGGACGAACGCGCGGACCTGGTACCGGCCTCGAGCGGCAGCGCCGAGGCGCCGCGCTCGCTGTCGGAACTGCTCGCGGCGGGGGCGGCCCGCGAACCCGCGGCCGCGGCCCTGATCGCCGACGGACAGACCGTGTCCTACGCCGACCTGGAGGCCCGGTCCGACCGGCTGGCGCGGCTGCTGATCGACTGGGGCGTCGGTCCGGGCGACCGGGTGGCGTTGGCGCTGCCCCGGTCGGTGGAGTTCGTGGCCGGCCTGTGGGCGGTGGCGAAAACGGGCGCCGCGATCGTGCCCATCGACTCCCGCAACCCCGCGGAACGGGTCGCGCTCATGGTCGAACACGCCGATATCCGCGTCGCGCTGACGACCGCAGCGGTGCGCGAGTCGCTGCCCGAGGCGGTGCGGCCGCTGATTCTCGACGACCCGGAGACCCTGGCGTCCCTCGCCGCCTACCCGCCGGGCCGGATATCGGACGCCGCCCGCGTGCGTACCGCGCAGCTGCGGGATACGGCCTATGTGCTCTACACCTCCGGCTCGACCGGGGTGCCCAAGGGAGTGGCGGTCACGCACGAGGGCCTGGCGAATTTCGCTGCCGAGCAGCGGAGACGCTTCGCTGTCGACAGCGGGTCACGGGTGCTACAGGGTTCCGCGCCCGGGTTCGACGTCCTGATCCTCGAGGTACTGCTGGCGCACAGCAACGGCGCCGTGCTGGTACTGCCGCCGCCGCAGGTGTACGCGGGCGCCGAACTGGCCGAACTGATCCGCGCGCACCGGATCTCGCACGCATTCCTGACCCCCAGCGTGCTGGCGACACTGTCCCCGGAGGGCCTGGAATCGTTGCGCGTGCTGGTGGCGGGCGGCGAGGCGGTGACCCCGGAGACGGTGGCGGTCTGGGCGCCGGGCCGGTGCCTGCTGAACGGGTACGGTCCGACGGAGACCACGATTCTGGCCTGTATGAGCGGGCCGCTGCGGCCCGGTGCCCCGGTGACGATCGGTGAGCCGCTGCGCGGGGTGGAGGCCGTGGTTCTGGATGCCTGGCTGCGGCCGGTGCCGCCCGGTGTGGTGGGGGAGCTGTATCTGGCGGGTGTCCAATTGGCGCGCGGGTATCTGAGCCGGCCGGTGACCACGGCGGCCGCGTTCGTGGCGAACCCGTTCGGTGCGGCGGGAACGCGGATGTACCGTACCGGCGACCTCGTGCGCTGGACCCACGAGCGCACACTGGAGTATCTGGGGCGCCGGGATTTCCAGGTCAAGATTCGCGGCCAGCGCATCGAGCTCGGTGAGATCGAAGGTGTGCTCGCCGGCTGCCCGGGGGTCGATCAGGCGGTGGTCGTCCTGCGGCCCGACGCGCGGGGCCGCCACCGGCTCGCCGGGTATCTCGCGGGTGCCGCGTCGGTGGACCTCGAGGCGGTCCGGTCGGTCCTGGGCGACCGGTTGCCGGCGCATATGGTGCCCGAGGCGCTGACCCTGCTGCCCGAGCTGCCGCTCACCACGAGCGGCAAACTCGACCGCCTGGCGCTGCCGGCGCCCGAATTCGGTACCCGCCGGGCGTGGGTCGCCCCGGGTACCGACGCCGAGCGAACGGTGGCGGAGATCTTCGGACGGGTGCTGGATCTCGACGACGTGGGTGCCACGGACAGTTTCTTCGAACTCGGCGGGAACTCGCTGTCGGCGACCCGGGTGGCGGCGCAGTTGAGTGCCGCGACCGGAGCCCGGGTCGGTGTCCGGGACCTGTTCGAGGCGCCGACGGTGGCCGCGCTGGCCGCGCGGCTGACCGGCCTCGACCGCGAACACCGGGCGCCGCTGGTGGCCCGGCCCCGTCCCGCGCGGGTACCGCTGTCCCCGGCCCAGCAGCGGATGTGGTTCCTCAACCAGTTCGACACGTCGGTGGGCGCCTACAACATCCCCCTGGTGATCAGGTTGACCGGCGAGCTCGATATCGACGCGCTGCGCCGGGCCTGCGCCCTGGTCGTCGAACGTCACGAATCGCTGCGTACCGCGTTCCCCATGGCCGAGGGCGTCCCGTATCAACTGGTGGTTCCCGCCGCCGAGGTGGTGCCCGAGCTGCGGCCGGTCCCGGTGGCGGAGGATCAGCTGATGCGGCGGGCCGTCACCGCGGTCAGCACCGGTTTCGATGTGACGCAGGCGCCGCCGCTGCGGATCGAGCTGTTCGAACTGGGCGCGCGCGACCACGTCCTCATGATCACCGTGCACCACATCTGCGCGGACGGACAGTCCATGCTGCCGCTCGCCCGCGATGTGGCGGTGGCGTACGAGGCGAGCAGGCAGGGCCGCGCCGCGGACTGGCCGGCGCTGCCGGTCCAGTACGCCGACTACGCCCTGTGGCAGCACGAGATCCTCGGTGACGAAGACGATCCGGACTCCGTGATGTCGCGGCAACTGCGATTCTGGAAGCAGACGCTGGGCGGACTCCCCGAACTGCTGGAGTTGCCGACCGATCTGCCCCGGCCGCCGGTGGCGTCGCTGCGCGGGCGCGTCGTCGAATTCGAGGTCTCCGCCGAGTTGCACGCCCGGATCGGCGCGGCGGCCCGCGCGGGGAACGCGACGACTTTCATGGTGCTGCACGCCGCGCTCTCGGTCCTGCTGGCGCGGCTGTCGGGCGTCGGCGATATCGCCATCGGTACCCCGGTGGCCGGTCGCGGGGTGCGTGAACTCGACGATCTGATCGGTATGTTCGTCAATACGCTGGTCCTGCGGTCGCGGGTGGCGTCGCGGCAGACGTTCGCCGAACTGCTTGCCGATATCCGGGAAACTGATCTGGCGGCGCTGGCGCACGCGGACGTACCGTTCGAACAGGTCGTGGAGGCGTTGAATCCGCCGCGGTCGACGGCGCATCTGCCGCTCTACCAGGTGACGCTGGACGTCCAGAATCTGAGCCGGGCCGCGGTCCGGCTGCCCGGTCTCACCGTCGAACCGGTCGAGGACGGTTTCGACCAGGCCCAGGCGGATCTGAACGTGAAGCTCGCGGAACGGTTCGACGATACGGGCCGGCCGGGCGGTCTGGTGGGCCGGTTGACCTTCGCGACGGACCTGTTCGTCACGGAGACGATGCACCGGTTCGCGCGTGCCTTTGTGCGGATCCTCGAGGAGGTGACCACCGATCAGGACGTCGTCGTCGGTGATATCGATCTCGTCGACGCCGCGCAGCGGCGCGCGCTGCTGGACGCGGCCGGCCACCCCGGTGCCACGATCCCCGAGACGACTCTCGCGCACCTGTTCGCCGCCCGGGTCGCGGACCGGCCCGGGGCCGTCGCGGTGACCGACGGCCGTTCGACGCTGACCTACGCGGAACTGGACCGGCGCGCCGGCCTGATCGCCGCGCGGCTCGCCGAGTCCGGTGCGGGCCCGGAAACGCTGGTGGCCGTGGCGCTGACCCGGTCGGTGGACCTGGTCGCCGCGCTACTGGCCGTGGTGCGCACCGGCGCCGGATACCTGCCGCTGGATGTGGCCTACCCGGAGCAGCGGTTGCGGTTCGTGCTCGACGATGCCCGCCCGGTGGCGGTGCTCGCCTCCGCGCAGACGGTATCGGCGGTGCCCGAGTTCCCGGCTCCGGTACTGCTCGTGGAGGAGTGCGCGACAGCCGGCGATCCGGCGCCGGTGTTGCCGGCCACCCGGCCGGACAACACGGCCTACGTGATCTACACGTCCGGGTCCACGGGCCGCCCCAAGGGAGTGACGGTGAGCCATCGCGAAGCGGTCACCCTGTTCACCCGGATACCCGGGCGTTTCGACTTCGGCCCCGACGACGTGTGGACCCTGTTCCACTCCTCCGCTTTCGATTTCGCGGTGTGGGAGATGTGGGGCGCCCTGCTGACCGGTGGCCGGCTGGTTGTGGTCGACTACGAGGTGTCCCGCACGCCGGAGGCCTTCGTCGAGCTGGTCGCCCGCGAGGGTGTGACGGTCCTGAGCCAGACACCCTCCGCGTTCTACGGATTCGCCGAGGCGGACCGGGAGCGCCGGGCCGCCGGTCGAGGCGGGCCCGATCTCGCGCTGCGGTATGTCGTGTTCGGCGGTGAGGCACTGGACGCGACGCGGCTGGCCGGCTGGTTCGCGGCGCACGCGCCCGGGTCGCCCCGGATGATCAATATGTACGGGATCACCGAGACCACCGTGCACGTGACATTCGGTGAGGTCACCGGACCGGATACCGCGGGAATCGGTGTGCCGTTGCCGGGTCTGCGGGTCTATGTGCTCGACGAGCGCCTGCGCCCGGTGCCCATCGGGGTCGCCGGCGAGATCTATGTGGCCGGTGGCCAGCTCGCGCGAGGCTACCTGGGCGCCCCCGCGACGACGGCGGGCCGGTTCGTGGCGAACCCGTACGGGCCGGCCGGGGCCAGGCTCTACCGTTCCGGCGATGTCGGCAGCTGGCAGGCCGGCGCGCACGGTCTCGAACTCCGCTATCACGGTCGCGCCGACGCCCAGATCCAATTGCGCGGCTACCGGGTCGAATTGGGCGAGATCGAATCGGCACTGCTCCGGCATCCCGGTGTGGTACGTGCCGCCGCGGCGGTGCACCGGCCCGCGCACGGGGTCGATCAGCTGATCGGCTACGTGGTGGCCGCGGCGGGCGGACAGCTCGATCCGGCCGCGGTCCGGGCGACGGCCGCCGAGGTGCTCACCGGTTATATGGTGCCGGCGACGATCACGGTGCTCCCCGATCTGCCGTTGACGGTGAACGGCAAGTTGGATCGCACCGCTCTGCCCCCACCGGATCCCGGCCCCGCCCCCAGCGAGTTCGTCGCCCCCCGGACGGGCACGGAAAAGGCGATCAGCGAGGTGTACGCCCAGGTGTTGGGCGTCGGGCGCGTCGGGGTCTCGGACGGGTTCTTCGATCTGGGCGGCAACTCACTGCTGGCCACCATGGTGGTGCGCGAACTGAAGGCGCGCGGCGTGACGATCGCGCTGCCGTGGATGTTCGACGACGCCACACCGGAGGCATTGGCCCGCCGGGCCGACGAGGCCGAGGGCGGGTCGGGTCTACAAGTGCTGCTGCCCCTGCGGACGAGCGGATCGAAACCGCCCCTGTTCTGTGTGCATCCGGCGGGCGGGCTGGCCTGGTTCTACGGCGGTCTCGTGGAGCACGTGCACGCGGACCGCCCGGTCTACGGTCTGCAGGATCCGCATGTGGTGGCCGGTGAACCTCCGGCGGGATCGGTGGACGAGCTGGCGGAGCGCTACGCGAGCGAGATCCGCCGCATACAGCCGGAGGGGCCGTACCACCTGCTCGGCTGGTCGCTGGGCGGTCAGATCGCCCATGCCCTGGCGGTCCGGCTCCGGCGCGACGGTGCGGAGATCGGGCTGCTGGCGCTGCTGGACAGCGCGGTGGATCTCTCCGACGGCGACCCCACCGCCCCGGCTGCCGGCGGTCGTCTGCCGGGACAGTTGATGGCGGATCTGCTCGGCGGCTGGCGTGAGCTGTTCGCCCTCGGCGACGACGTCCGTGCCGATACCCATGAGCAGGCCTGGGCGGTCGTCCGGGAACAGGTACTCGGTACCGCGATGTTCACCGCCGAACAGGTGGACCGGGTGATGACGAGTTTCGAGACCGCCGGTGCGATCGCCGATCGGTACCGGCCGGCGGTCTTCGACGGCGACATGCACTTCTTCACCGCCGGGAAGGACCACACCGATCACGAGGCGCTGGCCCGTTCGTGGCGGCGTTATGTGACCGGGGAGATCCACAACCGGGTGGTCGATGTCCGGCACCTCGAGCTGAGCCATCCCGAGGCACTGACCGTTGTCGGTGCGGTAATAGAAAGGGCCGTAGCGCAATGCTGAACACGCACCAGACGCTGAAACTCGACGACGGCAGAGTGGTCGACTGCCCGAGCCCGGCGGAGGCGAGATTCCTCTGGGGTGAGATCACCGCGGCGACCGGTTTCTACCGGCAGGCCGCCGCCGGACTGCGGGCCGGTGACATCGCCCTCGATATCGGCGCGAATATCGGCCTGGCCGCGATGCTGTTCGCCGACGCCTGTCCCGGCGCCCGGGTGATCGCGGCCGAGCCCGTACCGGCGACCTTCCGCTGCCTGGAGAGCAATCTGAACGCGTATGTTCCGCACGCCGTGCCGGTGCGGACCGCTGTCGGCGCCGAACCCGGGATCCTCCCGCTCACCTGGTACCCCCAGGCGCCGGCCAACTCGGGCCTGTACGCCGACCGCGCCGAGGACGACGAAGCGACTCGGATATTCCTGCGCAACAGCGGTCTCGACGACGAGGCGGTCGATCTCATCACCGCCGAACTGCACCGGGGCGAACAGATCGACGTCGAGGTGACGACAGTGTCGGCCATCCTGGACCGGCACGCCCGGGACGCCGAGATCGGTGTGCTGAAGGTCGATGTGGAACGGGCGGAACTCGACGTGCTGCGGGGGATCTCCGCGCGCGACTGGCCGCGGATACGCACGGTGGTGGCGGAGGTGCACGATACCGCCGGGCGCTTGGCGGAGTTCCGCGAGCTGCTGGGCGGTCACGGGCTGACCACGCGGATCCGGCAGGACCCGAGTCTGCGCGGAACCGATCTGCACGAGGTGTACGCGAGCCGCGTCGCCTGACCCCGCGGTGCCGGTCCGGGAGCCGGCAGGACACCGACGACGATCCGGGAGGATGATATGAGCGCGAACCCGTTCGACGACGAGGACGGCCGCTTCTTCGTACTGGCCAATGATGAGAACCAGCATTCCCTGTGGCCGGCTTTCGCCGAGGTGCCGCACGGGTGGCGCGTCGTCTTCGGTGAGGGCAGCCGGACCGCCTGTGTCGACTACGTCGAGCGGAACTGGACGGATATGCGGCCGAGCGGTGTGCGCGACGCGGACGATCCGGCCACCGCGACCGCCCGCTGACGTATCCGGCGCGGCCGCTCGGGTACCGGACGCTGTTCCCGCCGGACCTACTCGTGTCCGAAGGGGTGGCGGCCTTCGCCCGCGCCCTCGCCCGGGTGCTGGTCGGCACGGATGCGGTTTCCGGTCGAGTCCGGGATCGGACCGCCCGGAAACCGCACCCGAGGGGCACCGTCGCCTGCCGGCCTACCGGGCCGCGGCGGAGCCGCAGCTCAGCAGTTCGACGGCGCCGGGTCGCCGCGGAAACGGCCCTCGAGCCATGTCAACACGGCGGGCACGCCGAGGACCGCCGCGGACAGATGTTCCGGCGAGACGGTGAGTTCGGCCTGTAGTGGTACACCGGCCGCGCAGTATCGCTTGTTCGTGCGGACGATGGAATCCACCGGAATCAGTGGATCGCTGGCCGAATGCCATTCGAAAACAGGTATATCGGGGACACCGTCGAACAATTCGAGGCTGTTCTCCTCGAGCACCCCGCGCGCGTCCGGACTGTCCGCCAACGACATACTGCTGGCGAATTCGGCCACACTGCGGCCGGCCCCGGTGGCCAGTATCTCGTTGACGCATCCGTTCGCGAGCGTGTTACGGGTCAGCAGCCCTCGTGAGTTCATCGATTCGCTGATCGGGAAACGGTCCGGATATTCGCGTTCGAGGCCGATCCCGGCCGCCATCACGAGGCCGAAAGCCGGATGCGGGCCGGTGTTCACGGCCTCGATCATCCGCACCAGATTCATCGGTACACCCCCGATCGCCGCCCCCGCGATATCCAGTTCGGGCGCATAGTCCGGGGCGAGCGCGGCCGCCCAGGCGGTGGCCATACCGCCGCCGGAGTAACCGGCCATGGCCACGCGGCTGTCACGCAGGCCCAGGCCGGCCGCGCGTACCGCGCGGATACCGTCCAAGGTGATCTGGCCGCCCAGCCGGGCCGCACCGTAGGCGGACGTCGGACCGAGATGGTCGGGCAGCGTCACGCTCCAGCCGCGGACCAGCACCGCGTTCAACGCCGCGGCCTCGCGGACCTGCAAGGTGGGGTCGGAAGTGTAGAGCACCCGGGAGACCGCGCAGCGGGTGCCGAGCCCGTTGATGATGTGCTGATACGACAGCAGCGGTCCGCCGGGAGCGCGCCCCTGCGGGGTCAGCACGGTGGTGGTCGCCGCGATCGGCCGGCCGTTCGAATCGGCCGAACGGAATTTCACCAGGGTCACCGTGGTCCCGGGGAATATGGACAGCGGCGGCATCGCCCGGGTTTCCAGCACCTCCCCGGGCGGTTTTCCGGAAATATCGGGCGGCGCGGCATAAAACGGATCGGGATCGGGTAAGGGATAGATGGGCACGGCCGCCGCCGGGCTCGTGCCGATCACGGTAACCACGGCCATACCGCCGAGGAGTACGGCGCCGAGGGCGCGCACCAATAGATTTCGATCGGATCTCGGAATCTGCACGCGACAAGTATCACGATTTTTCACGCGAAATCGTGAACTTGCGCATTCCAGTCCTGTTGTGTCGCGTCTTCTTCCGGGGCACCTCGGTCGTTCGTCGCCCGGATCGGGTGCCGCCGCGGCGGGGCCGGGCCCGCGCGCGGGCCCGGCCCCGGTCACCAGGCGACGTTGATCGGGCCGGGACTCCACAGCCCGGAATGTGTTTCCCGAGTGACGCGCGGCGCGGCCGGACCGGCCGAGGCGTCCACGGGTGTCAGCCGCTGCAACTGCCCCCAGTCGTGATTCCAGTCGTCCTTCAGATAGGTGGCCAGGGTCTGTGATTGCAGTATTTGGCGAGTCCAACCCAGCGGCCCGCCGCCGTCGTGGCGTTGCCAGAGGTTGGTGGTGTTCGCGGCGGGACGGTCGGGCAGGATGCGCCAGCCGGGAGCCTGGGCGATACCGTCCTTGTGGTCGAACGGGCGCTGGCACGGGAATTGCAGGCCGACCGCCCAGTCGAGCAGGACCGGCTGCTCGGAGCCGATCAGCTCGTCGAGCGTGCGTGTCTGCGGAATCCGCGGCGGGGTCAATGCGATCCACTGCTCGGGATCGAGGGTTTTGTCCTTCGCGACGATGCGGACCAGATCGGCTCGGTCCGGGATCTCGTCCAATGGCACGCGCAGATTGCGCCACGACGGCGTCGGGCCGATATCGATGGGGATCACCTGCCCGAGCGAACGGGCCCCGGACTCCGGATCCGCGACGCCGTACTCGACATCGACGGGCTGGCCCGGCAGTACATCGCCGTCCTGGGTGATTGCCCGGAACCGGCCCGCCGCGGTGATGGCCATGATCCCGGTGCGGTCGGCCGGATCCGGCAGCCGATACCAGCCGGTGGTCAGTTCTGCCGATTCCTGCTGACCGGCGGTACCGAGTACGGGGGTGGTGGTCGACAAGCCGAACGGCAGCGGCGCACCGCCGGTCTGGGTGACCGAAGTACCGTCGGAGGTATCGCTCAGGGCATCGGCGAGGCTGTTGTCGTCCGCGGGCTGATCGTCGTCGGAGGTGACATCGGCGACCCCGCCGGGGACGAAGCCGTCGGCGCCGGCCGCGAAGGTGGCGGCGGCGTCCCCGCTCAGTGGCGGCAGCATCGAGGCGTTCGGGTCGGATTCGACCAGCACGTCGTCGGCCAGTCCACACGGCTGCCCCAGCACCGCATCGACATTCGAGCGCGCCAGGGAGAACGCCGGATACTGGGTGGCCGCCGCCGTGGCGAACGAACCCACCTGGAAGAGGACGATCACGGCGGCCGCGACGGTCAGCGGCGGAATCTTCGCCAGCCGCCAGGCCCGCGGTGAAACCCGGTGCGGGATACCGGGTTCCGGTGCCCGCAGATGCCACCATCCGGCGAGTGCCAGGCACGCCACGGCGACGGTCAGGCATATCTCGCTCAGCCCGACACCGCCGATCGCCGGAGCCGTATCCCACCACGGGATACCGTGGCCGGACGCGTAGAACCACTTGTTGACGCCGGTGAAGATCTGCGCCAGCGCGATCGCCACGATGGCGGCGAACAGCGCGCGGTACCGCGGTGCCCGCATCACCTTCGGGCCCACCGCCACCGCAGTGACCACGGCGACAGCGCCGGCCAGGCCGGCGAAGACACCGTTGTGGTGAGTGAATTTCGTGGGGACGGTCGCCATCA
This sequence comes from Nocardia sp. NPDC004568, assembly GCF_040609955.1. NCBI lineage: Bacteria > Bacillati > Actinomycetota > Actinomycetes > Mycobacteriales > Nocardiaceae > Nocardia > Nocardia sp. NPDC004568. The sequence continues at coordinate 108,864 of NZ_JBEXLL010000004.1, read as the reverse complement.
GCAGCATCGCCCCGAAGGTGATGCCGAGCAGGCGTTTCGCCGGCCCCGACGTGACGGACGGGATACGCCCGCCCTTGCGCAGCAGGACGAAGGCACACACCAGCAGCCCGAGCCACATCGCGACGACACCGAAACGGCGTCCGATCGAGCCGTCGGCGGTGGCGGTGAACAGCCGCTGATAGGCCTGGTAGTCGTCGAACCAGGGCACCGAGGGGCCGACCGCGTTGTGCACCCGGGTCATCTCGAACATCGCCGACAGTGGTTGGACCCCGAAGGCGAACACCAGCACCAGGGTTCCGGCCGCGGCCAGCGGGGCCAGCAGTGCGCTGTAGGCGAAAACGCGGGCGGGCCAATGGCGCTCGGAACCCCGGCACGCGGTCTCCGCCGACAGCGCGCGGGCCCGCCGGATACCGAACCGCACCACCGAGCGGGCGCCGGCCGCCAGCGGGGCGAAACAGATCACCCCGGAGGGCGCCGCGGTGAGACTGAACGCCGCGATCATGATCGCGATCGCATACGGGAACAGGCGTCTGCTCGCGATGGCGTGTTCGACGGAGACCCAGGTGAGCAGGACGGCGACAGCGATCACCGGTTCCGGTCGCAGCCCGTTGTTGTAGGGCAGCCAGATGGCCAGGAACCCCAGGGCACCGGTGCCGACCACAATGCGGTCGCGGCGCAGCCCGGCGCCCAGCCGTGGGATCACCTCACGGCTCAGGGTGAGCCACGCGAGGACACCGGCCAGCAGAGTGGGCAGACGCACCCACGGACTGGCGACGCTGATCTCGGTCATCTGCGCGATCACGTCGTAGGGCGGCGTGCCGACCGGATTCTCCGGCACCCCGAAGAACCGGAAGTAGTTGGCCATATAGCCCGAGACCAGCGAGGTGCGGGCCATTCCGAACTGGTAGCCGTCGTCGGAGGTGGTGGAACCGATGAAATGCCACAGCACCAAGGTGGCGAGGACACCCGCGTCGATCCCGGTGAAGGTGCGCCAGCGTCGCGGTACCCGACACCGTAACCGGCGCCCGTCGGACCGGTCGAGCCGCAGCAGTGCCGCCAGCGCGACGGCCGTGAGTATCACCGCCAGCACCGTCGCGGCGCGTTTGGCGAGGGTCGGGGTGACCGAGAATCGGCTGTCGACCTCCACGTCGACACTGGCACCGGCCGCACTCGTCAGATCGCTGAACACCCCCACCACCTGGGGCCGGAAGTCCCCGGCCAGAAAGAGCGGTTCGGTGTCGGTACCGGTCAGTTCGGCCGTGGTCGCGGCACTGTCGGAACGCACTGTCAGCGTGGCCTCGTGGAGTCGATCGAGCGGCACGCTGAACATCGACTGACTGCGCAGTACCACCTCGAGGCGGGCCGGCCTGCCGTCCTGCGCGGGCTGTACCCGGGCGACGAAGCCGTATTTGTCGAGGTCGGGCGCACTCGCGGGCATGGTCGCCGCGACCAGCCCGCCGGTATCGGCCAGCTGGTCCAGTGCCGCGCCGGGGACGGTCACATCGAAGGTGAGCGGTGCGTAGGACACCAGAGGGGCGGTGATACTGCGGGTCGAATCCTGCTGTGGCCAGCTGAGAGTCGTCGTGTCCACCTCGACCGGAAGCAGCGGCACCGAGAGCGCGAGCACCGTCGCGAACAGCCCGGCGACCAGGGCGATCCACTTCGCCCGTCTGCCGCGTGCCGGCCCTGATGGTGGTGGTTGCTCGCCCGTGGGCGCCTCGTCCGCCCGCACCATGGTGTCCGTCACGGGGCGCGATCGTATCGTGACGCATTCGTAACCGGAGGAATCGGGCGTGGGATTCTCAGCCCGCGCTCAGGCGCGCGAATCCCGCCGGCCGTGTGAACAGCGAGGACGTCGTCCGTGTGTCAGGGACCGGGACGCGGGGCACACCGGGCGGCGCATCCGGGTGGTGGTCGGTTCGGCCCGCGGGCTTCGGCGGCGGGGTGGCTCGGGCGGCAGAATGCGGTGATGCTGTTGTCTGGACTCGACCGGTTCAACCGGCGTCATCCGTGGAGTCACAACGACCATTACGGCCGCTGGGTCGCCGCCCGAGTGGTCGCGTCGGGAGCCCGTGACGTCCTGGATATCGGCTGCGGGACCGGTAATCTCGCCGCCCTGCTGCGCGATCGCGGCCTGACGGTCACCGCGCTCGAATCCGACGCCGCGACCGCCGGGATCGCGGCGCGCCGGTTCGCCGGCGACCCGGCGGTGCGGGTGATCCAGGCCGGTTTCGCCGACCGGGCGCCGAGTCGACGCTGGGACGCGGTCACTCTGGTCGCGGTGCTGCACCACCTTCCGCTGGTCTCGACTCTGCGGGATGTGCGGGACTGTCTCGCCCCGGGCGGGCGGTTGGTGGTCGTCGGTTGTTTCCGTGCGGCGGGTTTCGTCGACGCGGTGGCCGCGCTGCCCGCCCTGGTGGCCAATCCCGTGCTGGGGCTGATCCGGCACCCCGCTCCGGCCGATACGCCGCCTGCGCATATGTCGGCGCCGGTGGCCGATCCGCGGGAGACGCTGGCCGAGATCCGTGCCGCGGTCGCCGCCGAACTACCCGGTGCGCGGATCAGGCGCCGGCTGTTCTGGCGATACACCCTGGTCTACGACGCCCCCGCGGGCGAATGAGCGGTGCGGCCGCGTATTCGGGCGGTCACCGCCCGGCCGCCGGGGCCCCGGCCGGGACCGGCGTCCCCGCGTCGGTGAGTCCCTGCAGCGCCGACGGCAGCGGCTGCCGGTGCAGGACGCCGAGCCGCTGGGTGGCCCGGGTGAGGGCCACATACAGTTCGGCCGCGCCCCGCGGTCCGTCGGCGAGGATCCGTTCCGGCTCCACGACCAGCACGGCGTCGAACTCGAGACCCTTCGTCTCCGACGCGGCGACCGTACCCGGCACATCCGGTGGGCCGATCACGACGCTGGTGCCCTCGCGGTCCGCTTCCGCGGCGACGAACTCGGCCACGGCGGCCGGTAGCCCGGCCTCGGTCACCTGCCGGGCCCACGGCCGGACACCGCAGGCGCGCACCGACTCCGGTGGTTCGATCCCGGGCGCGAACTCGGCCAGTACCGCGGCGGCGACGCTCATGATCTCCGCGGGGGTGCGGTAGTTCACCGTGAGCGACCGGTACACCCACCGGCCCGGTACGTACGGCCGCAGTACCGAATCCCAGGACCGGGCACCCGCCGCCGACCGGCGTTGCGCGAGATCGCCGACGATCGTGAAGGACCGGCCCGGGCAGCGCCGCATCAGCACCCGCCAGTCCATTTCGGACAGTTCTTGGGCCTCGTCGACCACCACGTGCCGGTAGGTCCAGTTCCGGTCGGCGGTAGCGCGTTCGACCAGTTCGCGGGTATCGCGTTCGAGAAACCGATCCGCCAGATCCTCCGCGTAGAGCAGATCCTGCGCGAACAGGTGATCCTCGTCGTCCATCATGTCCGTGCGGTCGATCATGATGTCCAGCACGCCCGCGGCGTACTCCGCCTCGGCCCGGCGCTCCTGCTCGGCGGCTCGCGCGTCCGGCTCGCTCCCACCCAGCAGGTCGGCCAGTTCGTCCAGCAGCGGCACGTCCGAGACGGTCCAGGCCGCGCCCGCGGCGCGGAACAGGGCCGGGTCGGCTCCTGCCGCGCGCAGCCGCTCGGGGGAGGAGTACAGCGACGACAGCAGGTCTTGCGGAGTCAGGACCGGCCACAACAGATCGAGAGCCGCGGTGAAGGCCGGGTTGTCCGCGAGTTCGGCGATCAGATCCGTGCGCAGATCCTCCCAGGCCTCCTTGTCGGCGCGCGTCAGCCACCCCCGGCCGATCCGGCCGATCGCCCGCTCGGTGAGCACGTAGGTGACGATCTCGCGGAACACCGCCCGGGCCTCGTTGTGTGGCAGTTCGCTCGCTCGCGCCTCCTCCCGGGCCCATTCGGCGGTGCCGGAATCGATGCGCACCGTCACATCCGCCAGTTCGATCGGCAGCGGTTGTTCCGGTAGCTGCTGCCGGTCCGCGATCGCCGCGGCCAGCACCTCCAGGATCCGCAGCGAGCCCTTGATCCGCGCCACCTCCGGCGCGTCCTCGGCCCTCACCCGCAGGCCGGGTACCAGATCACCGGTGGTCGTGAAGACCACATCGGATTCGCCGAGCGAGGGCAGCACCCGGCCGATGTGGTTCAGGAAGGCCGGGTTGGGCCCGACCACAAGTACTCCGTGGCGCGCTATCCGTTCTCGCTGCGTGTACAGGAGATACGCGACCCGGTGCAACGCGACCACGGTTTTCCCGGTACCCGGGCCGCCCTCGATCACCAGGACGCCGGGGTGGTCCAACCGGATGATCTCATCCTGTTCGGCCTGGATCGTGGCGACGATATCGCGCATCCCCTCCCCCCGCGGCGCGGCGACCGCCGCCAGCAGCGCGGCGTCACCGCGGTCGCCGTCCTCGGGACGTCCCAGCACCTCGTCGGTGAATTCGACCAGCCGCCGCCCGCGGGAGTGGAACTGGCGGCGCCGCCGCATGTTCTCCGGGCTGGCCGCGGTCGCGACATAGAACGGGCGCGCGGCCGGCGCCCGCCAATCCAGCAACACCGGCTCGTACTCGTTCGTTTCGTCGTACAGGCCGATCCGGCCGATATAGGAGACCTCGCCCGCCACCGAATCCAACCGGCCGAAACACAGTGTGTTGTCGGCCACGTCCAGTCGCTTCACCTCTCGGGCCAGCGCCCGGGCCTCGGCATCACGGTCCAGCAGTGTCGTACCGGTCCCGCGCAGCGCCGCGTGGTACCGCCCCTTCGCCCGGGTCCGCTCGGCATCGAGCCGCGCGTAGAGCCCGTCCACATAGGTCCGTTCGGATTGCAGCTCGTCTGCGTACCCCTGCTCCGCCATCTGCCCTCACTTCATTCGACGATCGCTGCTTTTCGCGGCGGCCGGGGCCCGTCCCGGCTACCGACCGGACGATTCTGCGGCATCACCCGGGCCTTGCCGCAAGGCCCGGGGTGCGCTATAGGTTGATGGTGGAAGGGACGGGAATGGTCTCTTCGGTTGGCCGCGCTACCTGTGCCGCGATTCCGATGAGCCCGTACCCCGAAATCGATCCCCGGGTTCCTTCGCCCCGACAGCCACGGTCTACCGGTGCCTCCGCGGTGCCGGTGACAACAGTGGTCTCCACCGCGCCACCTGGACCGCGGCCCGCCCGGCGCATTCCGAACCTGCCCCAGCGGCGGGCGCGCGGTCGCATCCTCGGCACGGCGCGCCGGTGGCCGCCACGGGTGCGGCCCGGATGCGCCCGCCCCGCGAACTACTGCCCGGCAGCTCGCGGTGGGACCAGGCGCAGTGTCTGACCGGCGGCGGGCGCGCGGGCGACCAGCCAGACCACCACGCTCTGCTCCTGACCGCTCTCCAGCGTCTCGAACGGGACGTCGACCGCACCCAGGTGCGGGTGGTCGAACCGCAGGGTCGGCGTCATCGGACGGCCCGGGCCCTGCGGCCGCCAGCGCGCCGCGAACTCGGGAATCCTGTGCAGGGCATCGATGGTTTCCCGCAGACCGGCGTCACCGGGCCAGCGCAGACTCGCGCGGCGCAGGGTCTCGGCGAAGGTATCGGCGGCCTCGGCCCAGTTGCGCAGAGTTTTCCGTGCCATCGGATGCCCGTAGACGTACCGGGCGAGATTCACCGCGTCCCGGTCGTCCAGCAGACCCAGCGGTGTGACGAAATCCTCCCAGGCCGCATTCCAGCTCAACACGTTCAGGCGCCTGCCCAGGACGAACGCCGCGGTGGGCGCCAAGGCGCGCAACACCGCCTCGATCGTCTCGGGAACCTGGTCCTGCTCGTCGGTGGGCTCCGGGCACCGCGATTCGTTGCCGCTGGTCAACGCGAGCCAGCCGAAGGTGCTGCGCTCTCGCTCGTCGAGCAGCAGAGCGGTGGCCAGCGCTTCCACGACCGCGATGGAGGGATTGGTATCCCGGCCCTGTTCGAGCCGGGCCAGATAGTCGGCGCTGACGCCCGCACGGACGGCCACCTCCTCGCGCCGCAGCCCCGGAGTGCGGCGGCGGCCGCCCGCGGGCAGTCCGAAATCGCTGGGTCGCAGTTCGGCGCGGCGTCTGACCAGGAACTCCGCGAATGCGCTTCGGGTCATAGGACCATCGTGCCCCGTTCCGGCCCGCGCAGCCGCGCCTTGTCAGGTCCAGGATAACGGGGGTCTGGTAACCGGACCCGGGTCCGGCGATGGTCGATGGTATGACCACACCACCGGAAACCACCAGTACCACCACGCTGCGTCCAGGGGCCTGGGCGCTCGACACCGCGCACTCCTCGATCGCCTTCACCGTGCGGCATCTCGGCATCGCCAAGGTGCGCGGGGGCTTCACCCGCTTCGAGACGGAGTTCGTCGTGGACGAGTCCGGCGCCGCGACTCTCGGCGCGACGGTTCACCTCGACTCCTTCGATACCGGCAACCCCGACCGGGACGCCCATGTGCTCACCGCCGATTTCCTCGATGTCGCCCACCGCCCCACCCTGACCTTCCGGGCCGTCGAACCGGTTCTCATCGCCGAATCGTTCGCCGTCGCGGGTGAGGCCACGCTGGGTGGGGTCACCCGGCCGGTCACGCTGGACGTGGAATGGGGTGGCGTCGGCGATTTCGGTCCCAACGGTGAACGGCACGCGGGGTTCTCCGCGACCGGCACCATCAAACGCACGGAGTTCGGTGTCGGTGGACCGTTGCCCGGGATGCTGAGCGACGCGGTCAAGATCGAGCTGGAGATCCAGCTCATCGAGCCGGAGTAGGTCCGCCCGCCGCGGTGCCGCCGCGCCGGGGCGGCGAGCGTCCGGCACGCCGCGACTCCCGCGCGGTGTCCCGGTGCCCCCCTTTCCCTTCGCTGTGGGACGCTCGACACGGACCGGTTCTGATGATGTCCGCGGGCATCCGTGGCGAGCGGGAGGGTGATGTCGATACCGAGCGGTGGCGAGCAGGAGCGCTGGCTACGTGAACTGCAAGCGGGCCACGCCGGGCAGCCGGCGTTGGTCTGCTTCCCGCCCGGCGGCGGTTCGGCCACGAGCTACCGGGGCCTCGCGGCGAGTATCGGGGCGGGGCCGGCGGTCTACGCGGTGCAGTATCCGGGGCGCCAGAACCGGATCGCCGAGGAGTTCGTCACCTCGATCACCGCCCTCGCCGACCATATCGCCGCAGCCACCGAAGCTCGAATTCCCGGGAGCCCGGTGCTCTTCGGGCACAGCATGGGCGCCACGGTCGCGTTCGAAACGGCCCGGCGGCTCGAGGCCCGCGGGCGGACCGTCGCGGCGCTGTTCGTCTCCGGCCGCCCGGACCCCACGTTCGCCGACCGGGGCACCCTGCACCGCGGGACCGACGCCGACCTGATCGATGAGCTCGAGCGGCTCGCCAACGATCCGGCCACCGTCACGATCCTGCGCGACGAGCCCGCGCTCGCCGAGATGGTCCTGCCCGCGGTGCGCAACGACTACCGGGCGGTCGAAACGTACCGATACCAGGAGGGCGAGCGGTTGCGCTGCGATATCGTCGCGCTGCTCGGGCGCTCGGATCCCACCACGACCTCGGAGCAGCTGGCGCGGTGGCGCGATCATACGCGCGGCGACTTCGCCGTCCGACTGTTCCCGGGCGGCCATTTCTATCTCGACGAACACGAGCGGCAGATCGCGGATCTCATCGCCCCGGTTCTTGCTTCCGGCGGTTCTCCGAGGACCTGAGGTCCGGGATCACCCGAGTACGCGCCGCTCCCGGCGCAGCATGGCGCGGGCCAGTTCAGCCGGGGTTCCCGTGGTGGTGTCCACCACCGTGTCGTAGGGGTGACCATGCTCGTGGACCGAGGTCAGATGGCCCCGTGCCAGCCCGACCGGGTGGCCGCGAGCCAGCTCGCGCCGGTCGGCGACAGCCGGTGGACAGGTGACGCCGACCAGCTGGACTTCGAGACCGGACAGGGCGTCCAGCCACATCGGTAACAGGTCCGGGGTCAACAACATCTCGTCGACGACGAGATGATCCCCGCCGTGTGCGAAGGCGGCGGCCGCGATACACGCCGAGCGCAACATCCGCCGCCCCACGGGGCCGTAGCGGATGACCACCGACGGCCGGCCGTCCGGGTCCCGGCCCGTGCGGTCGTACCAGAAGCCGTCACGGCTCCGGGGGCCGTCCCGTCCTCCACCCCAGTTCGGAGGGACCAACCCGAACAGCGTGTCGATTCCCCAATAGACGAACGGGATATCGCTCTCGTCCTGGATGGCCCGGGCCAGCGTCGTCTTACCGGAGCTCGAGGTGCCGTTGAGGAAGACGACCCGGCAGGGGAAGTCGGCATTGCGCATCCGGCCACGATAATCGTGGCTTCCCGGACAGTACGGGGAAAGTCACGACGGGCCCGTGATGTCACCGGGCCGAGGTCACATGCCCCGCGCGAACCGGGCGCTGCGCCCCGTCAGCGAACGCTCCGGGGACGCGATGTCGACGAGGGCGGCGATCCGGCCGAGGAGCGGTCCGACGTGCCGCGGCCGGTCGGTCAGGGTGCGGCAGACGATCTGCGCGCCCTGCTCCGGCGTCAGCGCCGCGGTATCGCGGTACCGGGCATTGGGCGCGATCATCGGGGTGCGCACCAACGGCATGTACACCGAGCTGAAATGGACGTCGTCGGGCAGGGTTTCGGCGTGCAGACCGGCGGCGAGCGAATCCAGCGCCGCTTTCGACGCGACATAGGCGCTGTAGCCCGGACCGCCGAAGAGATTCGCCACCGACAGGATGTTGACGATATGTCCCGCCTGCCGTTCGCGCATACCCGGTAGTACCGCGAGCATCAGCCGCAGGGCCGCGAAATAGTTCAGCCGCATGGTGCGCTCGAAATCGTGGAAGCGTTCATAGGATTCGTCGAGCCGCCGCCGGATGGACCGGCCCGCATTGTTGATCAGGATGTCCACGCCCCCGTACTCGGCCAGCACCGCGGCGACCGCGGTGTCCAGCGCGGCGAAATCGTTCAAGTCGCAGGGGTGGACGGTGGCCGTTCCGCCCTCGGCGCGGATCTCCGCGGCCACCTGTTCGAGTTCTGTGGCCCGTCGCGCGACGAGGGCGACCCGGGCGCCCGCCGCGCCGAGCCGGACGGCCGTGGCCCGGCCGATACCCGAGGACGCGCCCGTGATCAGCACGGTCCGCCCGCCCGCGACGGCGGGCAGGGTGGGCCGCCGGCGCAGGCGGGGCAGGCCGACGTGGGTGTCCAGGCCGGCCCTGCACCTGCTCGCCCGGCGCCTGCGGTCGATCGCGTTCGTCGCGACGGGAAATACCGGCCGTCGCCGGATACCACCGAGCGAATACGCCGTCCTCGAGGACGTCGCGCTGCACCCCGGCTCGTCGATTCGCGATATCACCGAGCGGACGGCCATCACCCAGAGCCTGGTATCACGGATCGTCGCCCGGTTCCGTGAGCAACAGCTGCTGACGACGGCGCCGGATCCCGACGACGGCCGGCATGTGCTGGTCACCGTCGAACCGGGGGTGACCGAGGACGTCTTCCGGGCCCGGGGTCGCGCGCCGATCGATCACGCGCTCGGCAGCGAACTGCCCCACCTGTCGCCGGACCGGCGCCGCCGACTGATCGAGCTGCTCGACGAGCTGGCGAATCTGATCGACGTGCCCGGGCCGACCGCGGACCCCGGCGCGATGAGGACAGGTCAGGCGCGGGGGATCCGGAAGGACACGATCTTGCCGTCCACGACGATCACATAGGCCTCCGACTCACCGTTGAAGACACGGCTGCGCCAGTCGAAGCGCAGATGCGTCGTGTTCTGCTCCGTGGCCGCCGCGACCACGGTCATCCGGGCGCCGGCGCCGATGGCATCCGACTCCGCCCAGCCGCGGACGCCGTCGGACCCGCGCAGGACGCGGCCCCAGTCGTCGACCGGACCGTCGTCGGTGAAGGCCTCCACGAAGGCGTCCGTATCACTGTCGTCGATCGCGGCGACCACCCGCACCACCGGTTCCGTTATCTGCACACCCATCCACCAGCTCTTTTCGCCGTGCGGTTCCGGCGTCATCATCGTGGGCCCGTGCCTCGGCGGCCGGCCGCCACGGCGCCCGCACGGCGAAGACGGGCGTGGCCCGGTGATGTTCCGAGGCCGTAGGAGGATGATGGCCCCGTGGCTTCCGAACCGAATGCTCCCGATATGAAACCGCGCAGTCGCGATGTGACCGACGGACTGGAGAAGACCGCGGCCCGCGGCATGCTGCGTGCGGTCGGTATGGGCGACGACGACTGGGGTAAGGCCCAGATCGGCGTGGCCTCCTCGTGGAACGAGATCACGCCGTGCAATCTGTCGCTCGACCGGCTCGCCGGCGGATGCAAGGACGGCGTGTTCGCCGCCGGTGGTTTCCCGATGCAATTCGGCACCATCTCCGTCTCCGACGGTATCTCGATGGGCCACGAGGGAATGCACTTCTCCCTGGTCTCGCGTGAGGTGATCGCGGACAGCGTGGAAACCGTGATGCAGGCCGAACGGCTGGACGGGTCGGTGCTGCTCGCCGGCTGCGACAAATCGCTGCCCGGCATGCTCATGGCCGCGGCCCGGCTGAACCTGGCGAGCGTGTTCCTCTACGCCGGATCCATCCTGCCCGGTATCGCGAAACTGTCCGACGGCAGCGAACGGGAGGTGACCATCATCGACGCCTTCGAGGCGGTGGGCGCCTGTTCGCGCGGCCTCATGAGCCGTGCCGACGTGGACGCGATCGAGCGGGCCATCTGCCCCGGTGAGGGCGCCTGCGGCGGGATGTACACCGCGAACACCATGGCGAGCGCGGCCGAAGCGCTGGGGATGTCGCTGCCCGGCAGCGCGGCGCCGCCGGCCACCGATCGCCGGCGCGACGGCTATGCCCGGCGCAGTGGGCAGGCCGTGGTCGAACTGATCCGGCGCGGGATCACCACCGCCGATATCCTGACGCAGGAGGCGTTCGAGAACGCCATCGCGGTGGTCATGGCCTTCGGCGGATCCACCAATGCCGTACTCCATCTGCTGGCGATCGCGCACGAGGCCGGGGTGGCGCTGAGCCTCGACGATTTCGCCCGGGTCGGGCGGCGCGTTCCGCATCTGGCCGATGTGAAACCGTTCGGCCGGCACGTGATGACCGATATCGACCGGGTGGGCGGTGTGCCGGTGCTGATGAAGGCGCTCCTGGATGCCGGGCTCCTGCACGGCGACTGTCTCACCGTCACCGGCCGGACGGTCGCCGAGAACCTGGCCGATATCGCGCCGCCCGATCCGGACGGCAAAGTGTTGCGCGCGCTGTCGGCGCCCATTCATCCGACCGGCGGTATCACGATTCTGCGCGGTTCGCTCGCGCCCGGCGGCGCCGTGGTCAAATCGGCCGGGTTCGAATCCGATGTATTCGAGGGCACCGCGCGGGTTTTCGACCGGGAACGGGCCGCGATGGACGCCCTGGAGGACGGGACCATCTCGGCCGGTGATGTGGTGGTCATCCGCTACGAGGGCCCCAAGGGGGGTCCGGGAATGCGGGAGATGCTGGCCATCACGGCGGCGATCAAGGGCGCCGGCCTCGGCAAGGATGTCCTGCTGCTGACCGACGGTCGGTTCTCCGGCGGTACCACCGGTCTGTGTGTCGGCCATGTGGCCCCGGAGGCTGTCGACGGTGGCCCGATCGCGTTCGTCCGGGACGGCGACCGTATCCGGCTCGATGTCGGCGCGGGGACCTTGGACCTGCTCGTGGATCCGGCGACTCTCACCGGCCGCGGTGAGGGCTGGGCGCCGCTGCCGCCCCGCTACACCCGCGGGGTGCTCGCCAAGTACGCGCGCCTGGTGGGTTCGGCCTCGAACGGTGCCGTATGCGATTGAGCCCCCGGCAGATTCGGTCGGCACCGCGATGTGGTCGACGCGACCGGGAGTAGGCTCGTCGTGGACGCTCCGAGACACCACGAACCGGGGGTGACCATGACGGCGAAGAGCGCGAACACAGTGGGCGGACTGATGTCCGCGCTCACCACCCCGGCCGGACAGGACGACCCCTATCCGCTGTACCGGGAACTGCGTGAACTCGGTCCCGCCGCATACGCTCCGGACGGCACACTCGTGGTCAGCGGCTACCGGCTCGCCACCACTCTGGTGCGCGACCATCGGCTGGTGAAGCGTCCGGAACAAGGGCTCGCCGCGGCCGGATTCGCCGACTGGCGCGCCCACCCGGGCCTGCGCCTCATGTTCACCAGCATGCTGGTGCGCAACCCACCCGATCACACCCGGCTGCGCCGGCTGGTCTCCGGCGCCTTCACCGCGCGGCGGGTGGCGGGGCTGCGCCGGGCGATCGCCCGCACCGTCGACCGGCTGCTCGGCGATCTGGCCGGCTCGGATCCGGTCGATTTCGTCGACGCCTTCGCATTCCCGTTGCCGGTCACCGTGATCGGCGAACTGCTCGGAGTGCCCGAAGCCGATCGGCTCCGGTTCCAGCCGCTGGTACGGGACTGGGCGGGGGTGCTCGACCTCCTGGACGGTCCCGGCGTCGCGAAAGCCGACGACGCGGCCACCGAGATCAGCGACTATCTGCGCGATCTGGCCGCGCGGCGGCGCCGGGAACCGCGCGACGACCTGCTGTCGGCCCTCGTCGCCCCGGCCGCCGACGGCGCCCGCCTGGACGACGACGAACTGATCACCATGGCGGCCCTGCTGTTCGCCGCGGGCTTCGAGACCACCACCGGGTTGCTCGCCAACGGTCTGGTCGCGCTGCTCGCGCACCCGGACCAGGCGGCGTTGCTGCGGGAGAATCCCGAGCTGGCCGGTACGGCGACGGAGGAGTTGCTGCGGTACGACTCACCGGTGCAGCTACTCACCTCCCGCACCGCACCGGAGGACCTGCACGTCGGTGATGTGACGCTGCCCGCCGGGCAGCGCGTTGTCCTGCTGCTGGGCGCGGCCAATCGGGATCCCGAGGTGTTCGCCGAACCGGACGCACTGCTCCTGGACCGGGCGGGCGAACCGTCGCTGTCGTTCGGCGGCGGCGTGCACTACTGTCTGGGCGCGCCGCTGGCCAGGCTGGAAGCCCAGCTCGCCTTTCCCGCGCTCCTGCGCGCCTATCCGGGGCTGACGCAGGCGGGACCGGCGGTGGCGCGGAAGGGCCTGGCATTGCACGGCCTGACCGCCTTGCCTGTCAGCGCCGGACCACGTTCCCGCTGACGACCGCTTCGCGCCGCAAACAGCCGCTCGTGCGGGTGTCGCCGACTATCCGGACCGCTCGGGGCCGGCGGCCCGGCCGACGGTGTGCAGATGCCCCAGGGCGCGGGCATAGGAATCGAACAGGCCGGTCTCACAGTAGGGCACGCCGATGTCCGCGCAGTATTTCGCGACGATCGGCTGGGCCCGCCGCAGGTTGGGCCGGGGCATGGAGGGGAAGAGATGGTGTTCGATCTGGTAGTTGAGGCCGCCGAAGGCGGTATCGATCACGACTCCGCCGCGCACGTTACGGGAGGTGAGAACCTGGCGGCGCAGGTAGTCCGTCGTATCGCCGGCCGGGAGCACCGCCATACCCTTGTGGTTGGGTGCGAACGTGGTGCCCATGTAGAGCCCGAACAGGCCCTGCTGTACGGCGATGAAGCCGAGTGCGTGCAGGGGCGGCAGCACGAGGAAGACGACGCCGAGGTAGCCCACGGCGTGCGCGGCCAGCAGCGCGGCCTCGACACCGCGTCGGGGGATATCGCGCCGCACGATCGCCCGGATGCTCGAGAAGTGCAGGCTGAGACCTTCCAGGAGCAGCATCGGGAAGAAGAGCCAGCCCTGGTAGCGGAAGATGACCCGGCGCAGGCCGCGCCCGGCGCGCGCCCGGACACTCGAATGCGCCAGCACGCCCATGATGTCGGGATCGGCGTCCTCGGTATTGGGATGCGCGTGGTGCCGGTTGTGGTTGCTCGTCCACCAGCCGATGCTCACGCCGATGGCGAGGTTGCCGAAGAGTGCGCCCAGCAGGTAGTCCGCCCGCCGGCTGCCGGCGATCTGCCGGTGCCCCGCATCGTGGCCGAGGAAGGCGAACTGCGCGAAGAGCGCGGCCAGGAAGGCGGCCGTGGCCAGCTGCCACCAGGAGTCGCCGATCAGGACGAACGCGGTCCATCCGGCGGCCAGGGCGAGCACGGCGGCCCCGCCCTTCCAGAGGTAGTACCGGGGACGCCGGTCCAGCAGGCCCGCGTCGCGCACCTGCCGCAGCAGCACCGCGTAATCGCTGTGGCGCGCGGCCCGGGGCGACGCCTCGGAAGGCGCGGAGACCTCGGTCCGGTCGACAGGAACAACATGTGTGGCGGCGTTTGCCGTCATTTCCTCACCGATCTGTGCACGGGTGTCGCTTCACCGGTCGACGGACCGGCATCCCGCGCGCCCGCCGTCCTTGCCGACTTTCGCGTTCACCCTACCCGCGTCCCGGGCGGCCGGCTGCCCGCCCGGCGTAATCGGCCGGCCGGGCGCGCGGCCGGGAGGCGGCCGGCCGCCGCGGGACGGTCCCGCGGCGGGTGCGGGCCGGAGGGTCGGGATCCGCCTCGGGCGACCCCGCCTTCGGAGATGTTCACCGAGAGCTGTTGCGGGGTAGCCTCTTCTGAGGTGGATCGACCACCCGGGGAGGTACCGTGCTGTTCCTATCGGCTGCTTCGGCTGTTCTCGTCGGCCTCGTCCTGACCGACCTGTTCGGGTTCGGGGTGGGTGGCTGGCTCTTGGCGCTCGGCGTGGCGCTGGCCGTCGCGGCCGCGGTGCGCAGGTTCCGGCAGGACCGTGCTCCGCTGCGCGCCTCCCGCCGGCGCGGTGCGACCGGTGCCGCCGGGGCGGGCGGGTGGTACATCGGCAGCGGGGGCGGCAGTGGCGACAGCGATGGGGGCGGTGGCTGCGGCGGCGGTGGCTGCGGTGGTGGTGGCGGTGGCTGCGGCGGGGGCGGCGGCTGACCGGTGCCGACTTCGAGACCGAGCCGAAAAACTAGAACCTGTTCTTGCTAAGCGGCCTCGGTTGGCCGATGCTGGGGCGATGGATATCGGGATCGCACTACCCACCATGTGCCGCGGGTACGACCGGGCGGCCACCGTCGATTGGTGCCGGCTGGCCGAGCAGGGCCCCGTCGCGAGTATCTCGTGCGGCGAGCGGGTGAACTTCCACAATCAGGAGATGTGGACGACCCTGGCCGCGGCCGCCGCGGTCACCGAACGGGTTCGGATCTTCGCGAACCTGTCGGTGCTCCCGGCCCATCCGGTGGCGCTGGTCGCCAAACAGGCCGCGACGATCGATGTGCTGTCCGCGGGACGTTTCGCCCTCGGCGTGGGTGTCGGGGGTCGCGGCGACGACTACCGCAGTCTCGGTTCGGGCTTCGAGCGCCGCCACGATCGGCTGGACCGCGCGGTGGCGGAGTTGCGGGAGCTGTGGGCCGGGGAACCGGGGGTCGCCGGAGGCGAGCCGGTCGGGCCGCCGTGTGTGCAGCCCGGTGGCCCGCCCGTGCTCGCCGGCGCCCTGGGCCCGAAATCGCTGGCGCGCGCGGCCCGCTGGGCCGACGGAGTCGTGGCGTTCAGCGTCGGCGGGGTACCCGCGGAGATCCGATGGTCCGCCGACGCCGCGCGCCGGGCCTGGGCCGAGGCGGGCCGGGACGCGCCACGCCTGGTGAGCGGATGCTTCTACGCGCTCGGCGTCGCCGAGCCCGAAGACGTGCTCCGGAATTTCACCGCGGAGTATCTGGGCTTCCTGGGGGGCGCAGCGGCCGCCGGAGCCGCTTCCTCGATGAAGACCTACGACGCCGCGGCACTGCACCGCACGCTCGACGCCGCCGAAGAAGCCGGGCTGGACGAGTTCATCCTGGTCCCGAGCGCGGTCCCGCTCACCGTCCTGGAGGAGACGCTGGAATTGATCGGGTCCCGCTGACGCGGGGATCAGCCCTCGGGGTAGAAGACGAACAGCACACAACCTGTGACGGTCTGCGGTATGTGCCAGGAACCGGCCGGCGCGTGGATGAACGACCCGGCCGGATAGTCGCGGACCCCGTCGTTGAAGGTGCCGGACACCACGAACACTTCTTCCGGACCGGGCCGGTGCACATCGACGCCCTCCCACCGGCTACCCGGTGCCATCTCCAGGACATGTGCCGAAGCACCGTCCCGGCCGGACCACAGCGAGCGCAGGCGGATACCGGGAAAAAGCTCCCGGACAGGGGCATCGGCCGAGTTCGACCAGGTGTAACCGGCCATGGTCGGGCCGTATTCGGAATGCGGGGTGACGGTCATACGGCCAGCATGCTGCGCTGCCGGGGAGGCCACCAGTGTCAGGAAAGTCATTCTCGGGTACTTTCCTGACATGACCGATCAGTGGCCCGGCCCGTCCGGCCGGCATCGGGTCGCTGCCCTGGTGACGCCGCCGCAGGCCCCGTTCGAACTCGGCTGCGTGGCGGAAGTCTTCGGTACGCCGCGCGAGGGGCTCGCCGCCCGCTACGACTTCCTGGTCTGTACCGAGCATCCGGGCGAGGTCGCGACCACCGCCGGGTACACGATGCGGGTCTCGGCGGGCCTCGAGGTCCTGGAGAGCGCGGAGACGATCGTGGTCCCCGGCTGGTTGCCGTTCACCGCGGAGATATCACCCGCGCTGCTGGGAGCATTGCGCGCGGCCGCCGGTCGGGGAGCCCGCCTGGTCTCCATCTGCACGGGCGCGTTCGCGCTGGCGCAGACCGGCCTGCTCGACGGACGCACCGCCACGACGCACTGGGCGCGCACCGACGAACTACGGGCCCGATTTCCCCGGGTGCGGGTGGAACCCGGTGTGCTGTACGTGGATCACGGTGACATCGCCACCAGCGCGGGGGCGGGCGCCGGTATCGATCTGTGTCTGCATCTGGTGCGCACCGATCACGGCGCCTCCTACGCGTCCGAACTCGCCCGGCACATGGTCATGCCACCGCACCGGGAGGGCGGACAGGCCCAGTTCGTACCGGCCCCGGTCACCGCGCACGCCACCGGTGAGTCCGTCGCCGCTCTGCTGCACTGGAGCATCGCCCATCTCGATCGGTCCATCACACTGTCCGATCTGGCCGGCCGGGCCGGAGTCTCGCCCCGCACCCTGGCCCGCCGATTCGAGGAACAACTCGGCACCAGCCCGGGGCGCTGGCTGCTGACCCAGCGAGTCACCGCGGCGCGCCGGCTGCTCGAGGAGACCGATCTGCCCGTAGAGGCGATCGCCGCGCGGGTCGGGCTCACCTCGGCCACCAATCTGCGGCGCCGATTCCATACTCTGCTCGGCACCACGCCCGCCGCCTACCGGCGCGCTTTCCGCGGCTGACACGCGCCGGCGTACGCCGACCGGCCGCTCCCACGGGCGGGAAAGCGGCCCGGCCCCGTTGCTGGGCTACGCTCGCGAGCGCGCGCCCGGCAGGGGCGGCTCACACGAAACACCGCTGTTCCGGCTTCACCGAGTAGCCGGGTTCCACGGATCGGTCGTCCGCCGCCGAGTGAAAGCGAAACAGGTATGTCCAGCCAGCGTCCGGTGCGTTCGAGACGCCTCGTCCTCGTCTTCGCGACGGCGTTCCTGCTCGAGGTGGCCGCACTGGCCGGCGGAGGGCGCGCCACGGCCTCCGAGCTGGATACCGCGTGCGGCACAGCGCTGTCGGCCGCGGAACTCACCGAGATCGTCGAACTGTCCGATACATCGACGGATTACGACGAGAGCTCTGGTTCGTCGCTGGACCGGCTGGAACGGGCGGTCGAACGGCATCGGCGGATCACCGAGATCCTGGTGGTGCACCGGGATCGGCGGGGACTGCTGGCCCTGGGACTCGACGCGGTCGAACAGGCCGCCGTGATGCCGCTGCAACGCGATCCGGCCGCGTTCGACGACCCGGAGTGGGCGCATCGCATCAGCCTCGATCTGCTACTGCGGTTCCTGCGCAATGTGCACGCGGAGTTCACCGGCGCGCCCGCCGAGCCCCAGTGGAACCACTATTTCCGGCTCGCCCATCGCTGCGAGTTGTCGCCGGCCCGGGTCGCGATGGCGGGCTACAACGCCCACCTCAGCGTCGATCTGTCCAATGCCGTCGCCGCCACCGGCGCCACTCCCGCCCACGCGCCCGACCACTTCCGGATCGTCGACGCGATCGCGAGTCACGGGTCGCTCATCGTCGATCTCACCCGAGAGATCTACGGCGGCGATCTCGGCCCCCTGTGGCGGTTCTACTTCCTGGGGGAGGGGCTCGATGCCGTACTGGGCGCGGGCGTGGCCAGCGGACCGCTCTTGCGGCTGGCCGATCTGGGCGCCAATGTGGTGATCTTCGGCAATGGTCTGGCGCTGCAGGATCCGGCGGCCGCACCCGCGGCACGCGCGGAGATGGATGTGCTGTGGCGCAGCGCCGACGCCGCGTTCGAGGTGCTCGCCGCGCACGGCGCCTTGTGAACCTCCGTGCCGCGCCCACCATGTGGTGCGCGCGGCACGGAACGCGGCCGGGAGCGAGACCGGTCAGGCGCCGACTTCGCCGAGCCGTCCGGTGGCGACATCGAAGACGAAACCGCGCAGCGACGAGGTCTTGGTGATGAACGGGCTGGTTTCGATTCGCCGGAGCGACTGCCGCACATCCTCGTCCAGATCGGAGAAGGCCTCGGCCGACCAGGTGGGTTTGATACCCGTCTCGTCCTGGATGCCGCGCTTGAAATCGTCATCGGTGAAGGTGAGCATTCCGCAATCGGTGTGGTGGATCAGGATGATCTCGGTGGTGCCCAGCAGCCGCTGGCTGATCGCCAGGGAGCGGATCTCGTCATCGGTCACGACGCCGCCCGCATTGCGGATGACATGCGCTTCGCCCTCCTGGAGACCGAGGATTCGGTAGACGTCGAGGCGGGCGTCCATGCAGGCGACCACCGCGACGTGTTTGCTGGGCGGCAGCGGGAGCGGACCGCTGAACTGTGCGGCGTAGCGTGCGTTGTTGGCCAGGTAGTCATCGGTCACTGTCATGGGTTACCGACCTCCGTTCGTCGACGTCTCGATATGCGAATGTCCGCATTCACATTCCCAAGTTGCCGTTCGCGATCACGACCGATAGAACCGGGCAGAGTCCAACCCTGGCGTGTCGTGAACTGTCCGCGTCGCGCCGAGTGCGGTGAGCTCCACGGTACGTGGCCGCCGGTGCCCGGCCCGGTCACCGCGCCGCGTGCCCGCTGGGACGGGTGCGCGGTGAACGGCGTCGCGGATCGGTATGCCGGGCGGCTGCGCGGCGCCACGCCCGACGTCGTGGTACGGCGCCCGGAATCGGACCCGTTGCTCGTGTACGGTTTCGCTGCGAGCGGGTCAGTGGTGTTCCGTGGACCCACCGCCGCTCATCGGTTCGACCCGGAAGACCGGGCAGCGCGGTGCCGCGGCGGCGAAAGCGTCGGGGTCGGCGGATTCGACGGCGCCGGCGGCGATCATGAAACGCACCCCGTGCGGAACCTCGCGCGGGAAAGCGCGCAGGACGGGCTCGCGCTCGACCACCGGCAGTTCCGCCAGCGAGACCCGCTGTTCGCGCCGTCCCTCCGCCAGCACGCCCCAGCCCGCGGCGCGTGCGTTGCGCACCCAGTCGGCGGTGTCGAACCCACCCACCACATACGTCACCCCGTCGACCGTCAGCGGCGAGACCGGAGTGGTGCGTAGTGTCCCGGTTCGTCGGCCGGGCACCGAGAGGATGCGCATGGTGCCCACCGCCAGACCCAGGCGTTGGAAGGCCACGACCACACGATTGAGGGGTTTCAGGCGTCGGCGCAGGCGATCGTTGTTCACAGTTTCTCCTTGTCGTCGTCGCGGCCGGGTCCGCCGTCCGGCCACGGCATACCGCGGTCGATCTCGATCGCGGTGCGCTCCAGCCAATCGATTTCGGCGGCGCGCAGATGGGCGAGGTAATCGGATTCCAGCAGTACCGCGCGGGGGAGGTCCGCGGACTCTTCCCGGCGCCGGGCGGCGGCGGTCGTCTGCTCGCGCAGTCGTGCGGCCCGGCGGCGCAGGAGCTGCGCCGCGACCGGCGGCGCGAGTGCGGGGAGATGCGCCAGCGCGGCGACGAACCGTGGGTATTCGTTCACCGGCTCGGCGAGGAACCGCTCCAGCAGTGTGTCGAGCAGATCGTGGCCGGATTCGGTGATCCGGTAGACGGTGCGTTCCGGCCGGGCTCCGGCGCGCGCGGTACCGGTACGGCACACCAGTCCGGCCTTCTCGAGGCGGCCGATCGCATCGTAGAGGGATCCCCCGCGCAGCTTCACCACCTCGGCCACCCGCCTTTCTCCGAGGGTGGTCTTCATGTCGTAGGGATGCCGGGGCTGTTCGGCGAGCAGGGTGAGTACCGCCAGCGTCAGCGGTGTTTCGACGGCACGGAGTTCCCGGGTCACTGTCATCTTCCGATCGAGTTCGATTAGTCGAGTTCGACTATAACGACAGTACGTGTCACCGCCGTGGCAAGCAAGTCAGGTAGTTCAGGAAGTGCACGCCTCGGTGCCGGGCATCGCCGTGTCGGCGGCCGCTCGAAGTCGATTCTTCCTGGTGCTGCGCCCTTCCGAGGGCGCGGGCGCTACTCGCCCGCGCGGCGGCGTTCGCCCTCGGTCTTGCGCAGGAAATCTTCGACGACGGAGGGGATCTCGGCGTGGCCGGTCTCGATGCCGAACGGTTCCTCCATCCGCAGGAACCGGGAAACACTGGACATCGGCATCACCAGGGTGATCGGCGTCCAGTCACCGGGCTCGTGCCCGGTCAGGGCGCGGCTGACGATTTCCCGCGGCTCCGCGAGAAGGGCGGGAGCCTCGCGACCCTCGCCCTCCGCGTGCCCGATCAGCCGACGGGTGCGGCGACGCTGTCGCTGGGAGTGCTGCCGGTGGTGCCCGAATGGGTAGGGAGGAAATCCCGGCCCCGGATGAGCAGGACCGCACAGACCGCACCGAGTACCGCGACCGCGCCGCTCACCACGAACAGAGTGTCGAGTGCCTCGGCGAATGCCGCGTGGATCGCCCGCCCGGCCGCCGCGCGATCCGCGCCGGGCAGCGACAGCAGTGCGGCCTGTGCCCGGCCGTCGTGGACCGCGTCGGCCAATTGCCCGGCGCGGTCGGCGAAGCCGGGCCGATCGGCGAGATGGCCGGCGAGGCCGTTCCGCAGGCGGGCGGTGAACAGGCTGCCGTAGACCGCGATTCCCACCGCGATCCCGACCTGACGGCAGGTGTTGTTGAAGCCGGAGGCCATACCGGAGTGCTGGACGGGCACCACGCCCACGGCCGTGGAGGCCAGCGGCGGGTTGACCAGGCCGCTCCCGATACCGCACAGGATCAGTCCGGGGATCAGCCGTGTCCACGCCGAGTCGGCGTCCAGGCCACCCATCGCCATCAGTCCGACGCCGACCAGCAGCAGTCCGGGGCCGATCAGCCCACGCACCGGCACCCGTCCCGACAGACGGCCGGAGACAGTGGCCACGACCATGGTGAACCCCGACACCAGCAGCAACCGCACGCCGGTTTCCAGAGCCGAGAACCCCTGGTCCTCCTGGAGATACAGGACCAGGTAGAGCAACATGGCGAACAACGACCCGTTCATGGTGAAGGCGGCGATCGATCCGCCGAGGAACGTCGGCGTGCGGAGCAGCGAGAGATCGAACATCGGCTCCGCCGTTCGTTTCTCGATCAGGACGAAGGCGATCGCCAGCACCGCTGCCAGTCCGAGCGAACCCAGTACCACCGGGTCGCCCCAGCGGCGTTCCCCAGCCGTGATGACCCCGTAGACCAGTGCCAGCAGGCCGCAGGTGAAGGTGACCAGGCCCGCCCGATCGAGCCGGCGGGCATGCGGGGCCCGGGACTCGTCCACCCGGTACCGGGTGGCCAGCAGGGCGAGCAGTCCGATGGGCAGGTTGACCAGGAAGATTCCGCGCCAGCCGATCGAGGTGGCGATCAGTCCGCCGAGGATCGGGCCGAGCGCGGTGGACACACCGGTGATGGCGCCCCATGCGCCGAATGCCGTCCCCCGGTCCCGCCCGTGGTACGTGGCGGCCAGCAGCGCAAGCGAGGTGGCGAACAGCATGGCACCACCTACACCCTGTAGCGCGCGGGAGACGATCAGCATCAGCGGGCCGGTGGCGAGTCCGCACAGCAGCGAGCCGGCGGTGAACACCACCAGTCCGGCGCCGAAGACGCGTCGGCGCCCGAAGCGGTCGGCGAGCGAACCCGAGGTGAGCAGGAGTGCGGCCAGCGCCAGGGCGTACGCGTCGGTGACCCACTGCAGGTCCGAGAAGCTCGCCGAGAGCGATTGCTGGATATCGGGGAGCGCGACGACCACGATCGTGACGTCGAGCAGCAACATGAACGTGGCCGCGCAGACGACGACCAGCGTCCACCATTTTCTGTTCACGGGAACTCCGGGCCTTTCTATCCGATGTCGCGGGCCACCCTCCCGGTCGCGCCGCATCGTCTTCGAAGTGTGCGACCGGACTTGCGACGAAGTCTCCCGCGGAGCGCCCGTATGTAGAATTCCGCCGGTGTCGCAGAGTCCAGTGGGGAAATCCGCTGTCATGGACCGGCTGGACGAGCAGATCGCTCGATCCGTGCAGTTGTCACCCCGTCTCCCGTTCCGGGCGATGGCCGAGGTCCTGGGGGTGGCCGAACAGACCGTGGCGCGCCGGTATCGCCGGTTGCGGCGGGAAGGGCTGATCCGGGTCACGCTCAGCCTCGATCCGCGAGCGCTCGGGGTCACCGTGTGGTCGATCCGGGTCCGCTGCCGCCCCGAGCACGCCGACGCGCTCGCCGAAGTGCTGGCGCGCCGTGACGATGTGTCCTGGGTGTCCATCCATTCCGGCGGCTGGGAGATCGACTTCAACCTGCGTGCGGTGCGTGAAGCCGATACCGAGGATCTGCTGACCCGGATGCTGCCGAAGGTGGCACCGGTCTCGAGTGTGGCGCCGTACGCGATCCTGCACACATTCGTCGGCGGCGCGTCCACCGACTGGCAGGGCTGGCGGGACGCGCTGACCCGCGAGCAGGGGTGGACGCCCTACGCGCCCACGCCGGCGATTCCGTCGTCGCGGGTGGCGAGACGGCGGCGCTCAGGCCCGCGGACCGGCCGTTGCTCGAGGCCCTGTCCCGGGACGGCCGTACGTCGTACGCGACACTGGCCCGCGCCACGGGCAGTACCGCGGGCCGGGTCACCCGGCGGGTCGAGGCCCTGGTGCGCTCGGGGCTCGCCTACTTCGACGTCGATATCGCACCGGCGGCCACCGGGCACTACCACTGGACCACGCTGTGGATGACCGTCGAGCCCCGGTACCTGCAGGAAGTGGGTCATATCCTGGCCGGGCATCCGGATGTACCGTTCGCCGCCGCGGTCACCGGCCCGGCCAATCTCACGGCCAACCTCACGACAGTGAGTCTGGACGCGGTGTACCGGTTCGTCACCACCACGCTGGCGCAGGCGCCCGGTATCACCGGATACGAACTCGTGCCGCTCACCCGCCGTACCAAGTACGCGGGGGCGCAGATCGTCGGCGACCGGCTGGCGCCCCCTCCGCCACCACACGGCGCCGCCGATGACGGCGGGGCCACGCCCGGTGGGCGGACCGCACGAGATCAGCGCGCTGCGGCCGGCGCCCCGAGCCGGGCGCTGCCGAGCGCGTCGGTGAGAAGAGGGATCTGCGCCGGATCGCCCGAACAGGGGAGCAGGATCAGATCGTCGGCGCCGGCCTCGGCGATCCGGTCCACTTCGTCGCACAGATGCGCCACCTCGGTGAGCAGGTCGGGTCGCACCTGCTCGAACATCTCCGGGCCGTAATAGTTCCGCGCGTAGGACTCCGCCGCGGCGGAGGCGTCCGCTCCGAGGTGGAAATAGCGGACGACCAGCACCCGGGGCCGGCCGGGCCGCGCGAGCCGTGCCCACTCGGTGCCGACGATATCGAGACCGGTCCGCAGCAGATCGACACTGAACGCCGGGGCGACCCAGCCGTCGGCGAGTGTGGCGGCGCGCACGATCCCGGCGGGCACCATCCCGGCGAGCAGGACCTGGGGGCGGCCCGGCGCCAGCGCCGGAACCGGCCCGGCCGCGCCGGCGAGTTCGCCCCGCCAAGCACGGCGCATCTGTGCCAGCGCGCTTTCGAACCGGACGCCCCGGGTCGTCATGGCCATCTCGCTGACCGCGTAGTCGTCCGGCCACGCGCCCATCCCCAGGCCCGCGGTGAACCGGCCGCCGCCGAGCCGATCGAGGGAAGCGATCTGCCCGGCCACCACGAACGGGTTACCGCGGTAGCCGATGTTCAGTACGGTGCTCACCAGCTCGGCGGTGGTGGTGTGCGCGGCGGCGACCGCCAGTGTCACCAGGGGGTCGAGGCTGTCGTAAACGAGCCGATCGGTGGCTCCGAGTGTGGCGAACCCCGCGCGTTCACCTTCCGCGGCCCAGGCCCCGATCGCTTCCGGGGTCGCTCCGGGTACCGCTGAGGGCAGGCCGATTCCGATACGCACCGTTGTCTCCTCCGAAGATCCACACGCTCGTAAAAACCCGTCTTGCAAGCGATCTCGGGCCGCACCGGGTGGCCCACGCTAGCACGCGGCCGGGCCGGCGTCCGGACTGTGAAACCGGGCGGACCGGACCTGTCCGGGTCTGAAGGTGCCGGTCGCGCGAGACTGCCCGGTCAGGGCGCCGGACACCGCCCGTTCACCGGGGTGGACAGCCATCCGTTACGATCATCAATGCCTCTCGGTCCAGCAACCGGCCGCTGAGTCTGCGGGCGTGCGCTGTGTCGCCGTCGTTTCCTGTGTGATCGGAGGCTGGGTGTCGATGCCTGCTGGCGAATTCGGCGGTGACCTTGCGCGGTGAGATTGCCCGGGCGGATCTCGGTCCGGCCGACGATGCGGGCTGGTTCGAGCGCGAACCCTTCGTGCTGTTGGTGGAGGACGATCCCGGGGACGCGCTGCTGGTCGAGGAACTGGTAGCCGACGCCGAACGCGGGATGCGCCTGGTATGGGTGCGCACCCTGGCCGAGGCGGCGGCGCGGCTCAGTGTCGAGGTACCCGACTGCGTCCTGCTCGACCTGCGGCTGCCCGACGCCCAGGGACTCGAAGCGGTGGCCCGGATCCGCGCGCACAACGACCGTGTCGCTGTGGTGGTGATGACCGGGCTCGACGAGGAGAGCACCGGGCTGGCGGCCCTCGCCTCCGGTGCGCAGGACTACCTGGTCAAGGGCCGGGTCGAGCCGGAACTGTTCGCTCGCGCGGTCCGCTATGCCATCCAGCGTAAACAGGCCGAACGCACCAGCGCGGCCCTGCAGGCCAGCCAGATGCGGGCCCAGGAGAACGCGCGCCTCGAACGGGGCCTGCTGCCGACGCCGCTGCTGCGTGCCGACCGGGCGGTGGACGTGGTGGCGCGGTATCGGCCGGGCCGGGCCCATTCGTTGCTCGGCGGCGATTTCTACGATGTCGTCCAGGACCCCGGCGGCATCGTGCACGTCATCATCGGCGACGTCTCCGGACACGGGCCCGACGCCGCCGCGACCGGTGTGGCGCTGCGCCTGGCGTGGCGCACCCTGGTCCTGTCTGGCGTGACCGGTTCCCGGCAATTACGGTTGCTGGAACAGGTACTGCTGGCCGAGCGGACCGACCGTCAGACCTTCGCCACCGCGACCAGCCTGATGCTCGACCCATCCACCCGTCGGGTCCTGGTGCGGCGTGCCGGGCATCCGGGCATGCTGCATCACAGCGACGAGGGATTGTGCTGGCTCGAGGTGCCCGGTGGCGCGGCGCTCGGCTTCATGCCCGGCCGGGCCGAATGGCCGGCCACGGAGATCGAGTTGGCCGCGGGAGCCGGTCTCATGCTCTTCACCGACGGATTGTTCGAGGGCCGGGTGGGACGTGCCGGTGACCGGCTCGGGGAAACCGGCCTGTTGGAGGTCGCCCGGACGGTCCGCCTGGGCCGTCCCGAGGCGTTCGTCGACGAGCTGATCGCGCGGGTGGAGGAACTGGCGGGGGCGGCGGGCGGCCTCGACGACGATCTGGCCATCATCCATGTGTGCTGGAACGACGAGCGGAAGGAGCAGATCCGGTGACGAACGCCGACTCCCGGGTGGTGGGCCGGCTGACCGCACAGGCATGGTTTCAACTGGTTCTCGCGTTGATGATCCTGGTGGTGCTGATCGGTGCGGTGGCGGGCGCCCAGGTGATCTCCAATACGAACAAGGTCACCGACCGGCTGGCGCGGCAGACACTGCCCGCCTCCGCCGAGGCGTATCGGCTGCAGAGTGCGCTGATCAACCAGGAAACCGGTCTGCGCGGGTATGCGATCGCCGCCGATCCCCAATTCCTCGAGCCCTATACCGAGGGTTCGCGGGAGCAGGACCGCGCTGCGGCGCGGCTGCGGGAACTGCTGGCCGACCGGCCCGAACTGCTCGGTGATCTCGACGTGATCGAACGCGGCGCGCAGCAGTGGCGCACCGAGTACGCCGGTCCGCTCGCGGCCACGGCGTCGCCCGAGCAGGCCCGGGCGCTGGCCGCGACGACCGCGGTACGCGCCAAGGGCGTCTTCGATCGGTTGCGTACGGCGTTCACGGTGCAGAACGACGGGCTGGCCGCCGCGGTCGCCGCGGACAATTGGGCGCTGGAGCACGCGCGCACCGTTCGCGATGTGGTGCTGACCGGTATGGTGGTCGTCTTCCTGCTCACCGGAATCGTGCTGACCGTGCTGTTGCGCAGACTGGTGGTGCGCCCGCTCGCCGGACTCGCCGAGGCATCACTGCGGGTGGCCGACGGCGAGTTCGACCATCACATCGACAGTCGCGGCCCGGCCGATATCGTCCAGGTCGCCGCCGCCGTGGAGGATATGCGCACCCGGATCGTGGCCGAACTGGGTTCCACACGGTCCCAGAGCACCCTGCTGCGGCAGCAGAAGGCGGAGCTGGATCTGCAGGCCGACGAACTGCGCCGGTCCAACGCCGAACTCGAGCAGTTCGCCTATGTCGCCTCGCACGATCTGCAGGAGCCGCTACGCAAGGTCGCCTCGTTCTGTCAGCTGCTGGAGAAACGCTACGGCTCCCAGCTCGACGAGCGCGGAAAGCAGTACATCGACTTCGCCGTCGACGGCGCCAAACGGATGCAGGTGCTCATCAACGATCTGCTCACCTTCTCCCGGGTGGGCCGGGTCAGTGAGGGGGCGCAGCCGGTGCCGCTCGGCGAACCGCTGGACAAAGCGCTCACCAACCTGTCGGGCGCGCTCGAGGAAGCAGGCGGCGTGGTCGAGCGGCCGGACGAACTCCCCGAGATCATGGGCGAGCCGACCCTGCTGACCATGCTGTGGCAGAATCTCATCAGCAACGCGGTCAAATTCCGGCGGCCCGACCACGCGCCGGTCGTCCGCATCGACACCGGGCCCTACGCGGGCGATCCCGCCCTGCGGCTGTTCTCGGTCACCGACAACGGGATCGGCGTCCCGCCCGAATTCGCGGAGAAGGTCTTCGTCATCTTCCAGCGATTGCATGCCCGCGACGAATACAGCGGCACCGGGATCGGCCTGGCGGTCTGCAAGAAGATCGTCGAATTCCACGGGGGAACCATCTGGCTCGACACCGAGAACGCGGTGGGGACCCGGATCTGCTTCACCCTCCGCATCGTCGAGGCCGAGACCGGCGCCGCGGATCCGGCAGCACCCGCTGCCGCCACGGAACCCGCACCCGAAGGAGAAACCGTATGACCGTACCCGGCCAGCCCATCGATATCCTCCTCGTGGAGGACGATCCGGGCGATGAGTTGATGACCCGGGAAGCCTTCGAGGACAACAAGATCGGGAACACGTTGCACGTGGCTCACGACGGCCAGGAGGCGCTGGATTTCCTGTACCGCGCCGACCCCTATGCCGACGCCCCCCGACCCGATCTCATCCTCCTCGATCTGAATCTGCCGAAATACGACGGTCGCCAGGTGCTGGAGAAGATCAAGGCCGATCCCGACCTGGCGCATATCCCGGTCGTCGTCCTGACCACCTCCGCTGCCGAGGAGGACATCCTGCGCAGCTACAAGCTGCACGCCAACGCCTATGTCACCAAACCGGTCGATCTCGACCAGTTCGTGGCGGCGATCAAACAGATCGACGACTTCTTCGTCCAGGTGGTCCGGCTGCCCCGCGCCCGGTAGCCGCGGGGCGCCGGCCCCGGCTCAGGGGGCCGCGGGATTCGCGCCCGCGGCGAGCGCGTCCGCCAGCGATTCGTGCACCGACAGCAGCTTGTCGAGCCCGGTGAGCTCGACGGGACGGCGGACGGCGTCGGACACCACCACGCGCAACCCGGCCCCCGGCTCGGCGGCCTCGGAGATCACCAGTAGCACGCTCAACCCGGCCGACCCGAGGAAGCCGACCTCGGACATGTCCACGACCAAGGGGTCCCCGCCGCGCTGCGCGTCTTCGAGAGCGGCCTGCAACTGGGGCGCCGAAGCCATATCGACCTCACCCTGCACCGTGACGACCGCGGTCCCGTTCTCGGCCCGCACCGCTACATCGAGCAGGCGGGGCGCGCTGTCGCCGCTCATCGCTGCTCCTCCGGCTCGCAATTCGTCACTTCTCACCTCTGCAGTATCGAGGCCCCGCCGCGCGGAACGCGGCCGGGGCCGGCACAGATCTTCGCAGAGAAATCTACCCGATCGCGAAATCGTAGTCACCGCCGCCGATCGGGCCGCCGGATACGTAATCCACGCCACGTTTGAGCAGGACCAGGGGCGGGCCACCGGGAGTGATCCACGACGCACCCGGCCGCCGGGACGAGGCCGGCGATCATGCCGGGTTCGGCTCGAATGCACCGGGAAAGAATGGGTATGGCTAGCTATGAGCACATGGTCCGACAGGACAGCAAGCCGAACGCCACGGACCCGGTACCGCCTACGCCGTCCGTCCGGCGAGACCTACAGGAGGCGATCAGGTGACGACGACCCGCCCACCCGGGCTGGACAGTCCGCCGACCCGATGGGAGTTGCGGTTTCCGGCGAGAGCCGACCGGCTGGCGGAGGTCAGGCACCGGACACAGCAGTGGCTGGCGCACTGCCCGCTCGGCGAAGACCAGGCCTATGACGTGCTGCTCGCCGTAGGGGAGGCCTGTGCGAACGCGATCGAGCACGGCCACCGTGGCGACGGCGGCACCATCAGCTTGCGCCTCGCGCACGAGGCCGGCGGCCTGCGCATCACGGTGGCCGATCACGGCCGCTGGAAGCGCCCCGACCCCCGCCCCGACCGGGTCCGCGGGCGCGGGATGGCCATCATCCGCGCGCTGGTGCCCGAGGTGGAGGTCATCGTCTCCGCCGGCGGTACGACCGTCGACATGCGGCTCCCGCTGCCCCGGTGAATCCGCCCGATCGGGCCGGGCCCGCCTGCCTCAGTCGAGGCGGTAGAAGCGCCAGAAACCGAACCCCTCGATCGGCAGTACCCGCACCGCGGTGAAGCCCGCGGCGCGCGCGTATTCACGCAGAATCCGCTCTCGCAGGACGGTCCCGGTGCCGGCGCTGGGTGGATTCGACATCCCGTCCGGTAGACAGACGAAGAGGCTGAACCCGTACATGAGCCGCTCGAGTTCGTCGCCGCCGGGCGCGAACTCCGCGGCCACCGCCTCGTCCATCACCACCAGCGGGGCGCCGGGCCGCAGCGCGCGCCGGACGGCCGTCAGCACCTCCACCGGGCGGCCGTCAGCACCTCCACCGGGCGGCCGTCAGCACCTCCACCGGGCGGGGCATATCGTGCACGCATTCGAAGGCGAACGCGATGTCGAAGCCGCTCTCGGGTAGCTGTGCCGCGTCGGCGATCGTCGACCACCCGGCACCGCAGCCGATATCGAGAATGCGGGCGCCGGGTGCCCGCATCAGCGTATCCACGGCGGGCACCGCCGCCAGCGCCTCGGCGAGGCGATGCTCGTACCAGGGCCGGTTACCGTCGGCCTGGGCCTCGCGCGCGTCGTCGCCGAGTGCGTCCCAGCTCACTCCGCCGCCGGTGCGGTAGGCGTAGTGGACCACCAGCAGTCCGGTCACCGCCTGCTGTTCCAGCCATTCCCGCGCGTAACGGGGGTGGGTGGCGGTGCGCGCGGCCAGTTGCCCGGCCGTCGCCGGTCCCTCGTCCGCCGGACTGCGGTACCAGCCGAGCCGGTCGCCGACGAATATCGAAAGCAGGTCGACGGTGCCGAGTACAGCATGGAGCACCCGGTCGGCCACCGCCGCGGCAGCGTCCTCGTCCATACGGCTACTATCCTCTGCCGGCTCGGGGCGGGGGCGGGAACCGCGCGCCCCGGCTCCCCGCGTGTTCGCGCCGGTTCGCAGCGGGCCGTCCCGGCGTCCACCACGCCGGCCGAGGAGGTGGACGGGCAGGGGCCCTCCGCCGCGCTCTGCGATCATGGCTCCATGGCGAGCGCTGTCTATCTGATCACCGGTATCCAGGCCGCGGGGAAGTCCACGGTCGCCCAGGCACTCGCCGAACGGCTGCCGCGGTCGGCGCACGTCCACGGCGGCGCGTTCCGCCGGTTCGTGGTCAACGGCCGGGCGGAGATGACGGCCGATCCCACCTCGGACGCGCTGGACCAGTTGCGGTTACGTCATCGCTTGGCGGCGGCCGCCGCCGACGGGTACGCCCGCGCCGGGTTCACCGCGATCCTGCAGGACGTGGTGCTCGGTGAATTCCTGCCGTGGACGATCGAACAGATCCGGACCGATCCGCTCCGTGTCGTCGTCCTGGCGCCGCGTCCCGAGGCGGTGGCCGCGCGGGAAGCCGGCCGGGACAAGAACGCCTACGGGGCGTTCACCGTCTCCGCGCTCGACGCCGTGCTGCGCGACACGACACCGCGGGTGGGGACGTGGCTGGATACCTCGGATCTCACCGTCGACGAGACCGTGGACGCGATCCTGGCCGGCGCGCGACCGGTCCGGCGCTGAGCGACCGCTTCGCGCTCCGGTTCCGCCCGGCGGTCAGCGGCGCAGCACCTTGCGGGCGGTCCAGTTGCCGAGGAACTGGATGCCCTGCACTCCCGCGATGATGAGCAGCGTCGCCACCAGGGTGACCTCCCAGTCGAACCGCTGGTACCCGTACACCAGGGCGAAATCGCCGAGTCCGCCACCACCGACGGTGCCGGCCATGGCGGACATGTCCACAATGGCGATGACGACGAAGGTGTAGCCGAGGATCAGCGGGCCCAGGGCTTCGGGAATCAGCAGGGTCAGGATGATCCGTAGCGGCCCCGCGCCCATCGCCCGGGCCGCCTCGATCACCCCGGGATCCACGGTGACCAGGTTCTGTTCGACGATGCGGGCGATCCCGAAGGAGGCGGCCACGATCATCACGAAGGCCGCCGCATCGGTGCCGATGGTGGTACCCACGACCTCGAGAGTGAGGGGGCCCAATGCGGCCAGCAGGATGATGAAAGGAATCGGCCGCACGATATTGACCAGCACATTGAGCACCCAGTTGATCGGGCTGTTGGACAGCAGCCCGCCCTTGCGGGTGGTGTAGAGCGCGGTGCCCAGGAAGAGCCCGATGACGCCGCCCACCACGAAGGTGAGCAGGACGAGATAGATGGTGGTGCCGACAGCCTCGGTGAGGATCGGCCGGAGTTTGTCCCAATCGGCGTCCATATCGATCCTCGCTACCGCTGGTCGAGTCGGGCGATCACCTTGTCGACGGCATCGTCCGGCCCGTCGAGTGCGAGGGTGATACTGCCGAAGGTTTTGTCCTGGAGTGTGCTCACGCCGCCGTACACCACCTCGAAGCCCACGCCGGACTGCACGGCCGTGGTGAGTGCGGGCCCGATCCCGCGTGCGTCGTCGATATCGACAGTGACCAGGCGGCCCTGGTGCAGTTGGCCGAGGCGGCGCAGTTCGTCGGGGGCGGGGCGGTTGTGCAGCACCGTGTCGACGAAGGAGCGGGTGGGTGCCGATTGCGGGGCGGCGAATACGTCGAAGGTGTCGGCCAGTTCCACGATCCGGCCCTCGGCCAGCACCGCGACCCGATCGGCGACCGCGCGGATGACATCCATCTCGTGCGTGATCACCACGATGGTCACCCCGAGCTCGGTGTTTATCTTGCGCAGCAGGCGCAGCACCTCACCGGTGGTTTCCGGGTCCAGCGCCGAGGTGGCCTCGTCCGCCAGCAGCAGCGACGGCGAGGTGGCCAGCGCGCGAGCGATGCCCACGCGCTGCTTCTGCCCGCCGGAGAGCTGGTCGGGGTAACTCCTGGCTTTGTCGGACAGTCCGACGAAGTCGAGCAGTTCGGCCAGGCGCGCTTTGCGTTTCGCGCGCGGCCAGCCCGCGACCTTCAGCGGGTATTCGATGTTCCCGGCCGCGGTCCGGGAGCGAAAGAGATTGAACTGCTGGAAAACCATGCCGATATCGCGGCGGATCTGCCGCACCCGTGCCTCCGGCACCCCGGTGATCGGGGTGCCGGAGATCTCGATCGTGCCGCCGGTGGGTTTCTCCAGGGCGTTGATGAGCCGCACGAGGGTGCTCTTACCGGCCCCGGAGTAGCCGATCACCCCGAAGATCTCGCCCTTCTCGATCCGCAGATCGATATCGGACAGCGCTGTATCCGCGCGCTTCCCGGTGCCGAAAACCTTGGTCACGGATCGGAATTCGACCGCCGGTACCGTCGGCTCCGGACCGGTCGCCTCGCTCACTTGCCGTCGCGGATCGTCTGCTGGACCCGCTGCAGGATGGGCTCGAGCTCGGTCCCGCCGCGCCGGACCTCCACCGAGGTGCCCTTGGACGATTCGGCCAGCGCCTGCTGCACGTCGGGATCGTGCCAGATCTCGACGAGCCGCTGGTAGGTCGGATCCGCTTTGTCCTCCGCACGGGTGACGAAGGTGTTGATGTACGGTTCGGCGCCCGGGCTGGAGGGATCGTCCTTGAACAGGGCCGAGAGTGGATCGACACCGGCCCGCTCCAGGTAGGTGTTGTTGATGACGGAGCCGTCCACCGAGGCCAGCGACAGCGCGGTCTGCGCCGCGTCGACGGGGGTCACCTTCACCTTGGACGCGCCCCGGTCGATATCGGCGGGGGAGGGGGCCAGGGTGTCCGAGGACAGTTTCACCAGGCCCGCGGCCTCCAGGACGAACAGGGCGCGCGCCTGGTTGGAGGGGTCGTTGGGGATGGCGATCTCGCCGCCGGCGGGGATATCGGCGACCGACTCGTGCTTCTTCGAGTACAGCCCCAGCGGGACGATCTGGGTGGCGCCGATCGGCGTCAGGTCCGCGTTGTTGGCGACATTGTATTCACCGAGGAATTGCAGGTGCTGGAAGAGATTGACATCGATCTGCCCCTGCGTGAGGGCGATATTGGGCTGTGAGTAGTCGGAGTAGTTCGTGATCTGCAGGGTGATGCCCGCGTCCTGGGCCTTCTGCTCGAATACGTCCCACGCCTGATCGCTCTCGGTGGTGCCGATCCGTACCACGTCCGAGTCGGCGTCACTGCCGCCGCAGCCGGTGAGGGCGAGTGCCGCGGCGACGGCCAACGCCGGTATCGCCAATACCCGTGGTAATTTCAACGCCTGCTCCCGAATACTCGTGGCCGTGTGGACTCGACCATCCAAGCGATGGGTACACGGGCCCGGCAACGGTTGGGATTGGGCTGAACGAAATCCTGGCCGGAGCGGTAGGGACCGCCTAGTTTGCGCACGATGCGAGGTCTGCGTCGTTTCGCCGTTGTCCCGGTCTTGCTCGCGCTGGCCGCGCTCCTGCCCGCCTGTGGTGCGGACCGCCTTCGTCGACGATACGTTCGCCTCGCCGGCCGGGCTCACCGCCGACGACGTCCTCTACACCGACGATCCGCGGCGTCCGGAGCTGACCCAGTACATCAATGTCTTCGCCGCCCGCGCCGAGGACAAGGACGATCCGACTCTGCTGGCGCTGGCCGAGCTATACCACGATCCCGCCGTCGAGGCTGCCATCCGGGCCGAATCCGGCTACGACGGCATCTTCGAGAACAATGATCCGGCCGAACTACGGGCTACGCTCGCCGAACTGGAGGCCACGTTCCGGGGCCGCTCCGGACCGCCGTGAGTGCGCCCGGCGGAGCGAGTCCGCCCCGTCAGTTCACCGGTGTGCGCACGCCGGTGATCATCTCGCGCAGTGCCGCGTCTATCGGCGCCGGTTCGAGCCCGAAGGCATGGGCGGCGGCGGTGGATCGAGCACGAACGGTTCGCGGAGTTGGTACTGGACCTCGAGCATCTCCCGCGCCGCGGGTTCGACCAGGCCCGCGAGCCGGAGCACGACACCTGGCATGACGCGTACCCGCGCCCGCGGCGCCGCGGCCAGCTCCGCCGCGCGCTCGGCCAGTGCCCGGACCGACAGCGGGGGCGCAGTCGGCACATGCCACGGCCGGCCCCAGGCCTTCTCCTCGGCGGCGACGGCGATCAGGAGTTTCGCGACATCCGATACCTGGGTCCAGCTGTGCGGGGCATCCAGATCGGCCGGTATCCACGCGGTGCGGCCGGCGATCACCTTCGGCAGCACCATGACGCTGAACGGTGAGGTCGTGCCGGCGCCGAGGTAATCGGAGCCGCGCACCTCGGCGGTGCGGATCCGGCCGGCCTCGTGGGCCGCGAGCGCGGCGGTCCACAGCTCGGCCCGCACCCGGCCCTTGATCGAAAGGGGCCGCAGCGGAAGTTGCTCGGTCATCGGGCCGTCGACGCGGCCGTAACCGTAGAGGTTTCCGGTGCTCACCGCGTGGTGCGCCGCGTGAGCGCTGGATGCGGATCTGCCGGGCGGTGCGGGAATGGGCGCTCGCTCATCCGGCCGAATTCGGGTTGCTGTACGGGAATCCGGTGCCCGGCTACGCGGCCCCGCAGGAGACGGTGGAACCCGCCGCGCGCGTGGTGTTGCTCCTGGTCGATACCGTCATCGACGGATCCGAGCACCTCGAGCCCATCACGGAGCCGGTTCCCGCCGCGGTTCGCGGCGACCTGCGGCGCCTGATCGATCAGCATTCGCGAGAGCTACCGGAGGAACGGCTGATTCGGGTACTCGCCGGATGGACCCAGCTGTTAGGACTGATCGGATTCGAGATCTTCGGCCGCCTGGACGCTGTGATCGAGGACCGTGCGGCATATTTCGATCATCAGATGGCGGCAATGGCCGACCTGGCGGGCCTACCTCGCTGACCGCTGGCCCGTACGGTCAGCGCACCTGCGCCGGAGCCCGGCCCGCCGACCGGCTTTCCGTCCCTGTGTCGTCAGAGCCAGTGGCGCTCGCCGACCGCCGCCGCTTCCGCGCCGCCATCGGCGAAGATGACCTGCCCGGTGACGAAACGATTGTCCGGCCCGGCCAGCCAGCAGAGAAGTTCGGCGATCCACTCGGGCCGCCCGGGGAAGCCGCCGAACGGTTGTGGGGAGGCCGCCTCGACCGTCCTGCGCACCTCGTCGTCGCCGAGAATCCACGCCACCGCGGGAGTGTCGACCACGCCGGGCGCCACGGCATTGAGCGCGATGCCGGCACCCGCCCATTCGACGCTCGGTGCCGCCCGGCGCACCCATCGATTCAACGCGCGCTTGGCGATACCGTAACCGCCGACCGTTCCACCGGCGTCCGGGTCGGCCTCGAGGTAGGCCACCGCGGCCGCTTCGTCGCCGTCGAGGCAGGCGGTCACGATGCGCTCGTCCGCCGGTGCCGGCGACGAGGTCGACGATACGGCCACGGCACGCGGCGCGGGGCTGCGGGCCAGCAGCGGCCGCAACCCCTCGAGCGTGGCCACCGCCCCGAAGTAATTCGTCTCGAGCAGGCCGGTCCGACCACCTCCGGCTACCGCCGGCACCGCGTCTATCACTCCGTATTCGGCGACCTGCTCGATCAGTGCGCGCCGCCCGGCGGGTACGGACAGGTCGGCCCGGATCTCGGCGTCGTCGATATCGCAACCGAGTACCACCGCACCGCGTTCCCGTAGCAGTGCTGCGGTCGCCGCGCCGATCCCGGAAGCCGAGCCGGTCACGACACAGGTTCGGCCGGCCACCGTCGAACAGGAGGACATCGCACCCTCGTATCTCTGTGCCCCGGGCCGCCATGACCGGGATCTCGGGGCACCCGTACGCCCGTATCGCCATGCCACGCCGGATCGGCGGTCATCAGGGTACCGCCCGGGACCGGCCCGAGCAGCCCTGCGGAACCGGGGGTGGCGCCGTAGAGCGCCACACACGGGTGTGCAGGTGCCGGGCGAACAGAGCCGTGAGTATCGCGATGGTCTGCGCCTTCATCGCGGCGGCCGCCACTCCCTGGGCGATGCGACCAGCTCGTTCGCGCTGCCCGCCGCGCCGCACCACACCGACGCGCGGTGAACGCCACGACCGCGGCCAGGAATATCGGGCGGTGTCCGGTCCGCGCGCCTGCGCCGCCGCCCGCCGGCTCCGAGTGCTATGGACAGATGACTGGACAGGTGTAACCATCGGTGTGCAGCCGGAGCGTTGCGGCTGCACCGACCGACGAGAGGACCCTGCGCATGAACGACCGGAAACAGGTGGGCGGATACGGCGGTGGCCGGCGATGAGCACCCTGCATCCGTGTGAGCGCGTCGGTCTCGAGTTCATCGACAACGCTCCGGTGCGCTGCAGCAACAGCGTGGACCTCGCGATCACGCCGGCCCAGTTGTTCGAGGTGCTGGCCGACGCCGAATCCTGGCCGCACTGGGCGAGTGTGATCACCAAGGTCACCTGGACCACTCCCGAACCGCGCGGGGTGGGCACCACCCGGGTGGTCGATATGCGCGGCGGAATCGTCGGCGACGAAGAATTCCTGGCCTGGGAGCCGAACACCCGGATGGCCTTCCGTTTCAACAGCAGCTCCACCGGTGCGCTGGCGGCTTTCGCCGAGGATTACCGCATTGTGGAAACCCCCGAAGGTTGCCGGCTCACCTGGACACTGGCCCAGCGACTGGCCGGTCCCGCCCGGTTCACCGCATTCCTCGCCACCCCGCTGATGAATCTGGCGTTCCGGCGCTTCCTGGCGAACCTCCGTCGCTACACGGATCGACGCTTCGCGACCACGGCTTCGTGAGCGGGCGGGCCGCGGGCACCGCTGTCCCGTGCCCGCGGCCCTGCCCGCTCAGCCCATCAGCAGGGAGCCCGCCAGCCAGGCGGCGAGAACCAGGATCAGGCCGAGCAGCGCACCGGGATACAGCGCCCGCCCGCTGCGCGCGGCATTGACGGTGGTGGCGGCGCCGACCAGGAAGCCGAAGCAGCCGCCGAGGACGATGATCCAGTTGCCCGCGCTCGGATCGGCGCTGCAATCCGCGCGTCCTTCACACACCCCGGTGGCGAGCAGGAACCAGGGGGAGATCGCCACCGAGACGATCGCCAGCGCCGCAAGCAGGAACCACAGCAGCGCGGTGATCACCAGATCGGGTTCCCGGGGCGCCGGAATGGGCGCGCCCCGGCCGTAGACGTCGTCCGGGATGGGGGAGACCGGGTAATGGGTGGAGGTCTGGTCAGGGAACATATGCCTCGCGATCGCTCGAGCCGAGTGGGGGCCGCCGGATGATACTCAGAACTTTCCCCTGTGCCGCAACTGATCCGGCACCGCGCGCGACACTACACTGCGCACAGTCCCGTGGCATTCGCTGCGGCGGTATCGATAACCATGCGTGATACGAGCAGAGGAGACGGCGATGCGTGTGCTGTACACGGCCGAGGCGCTGGCGACCGGGGACGGCCGCAACGGTCATACCCGGACCACCGACGGCCGCATCGACCTGGAGCTGGCGGTACCGAAGGAGATGGGTGGCAGCGGCGGCGGAGCCAACCCGGAACAGCTCTTCGCCGCCGGTTACGCGGCCTGCTTCCATTCCGCGTTGCGCCTGGTGGGTTCCCAGGCCAAGGCGAATGTGAACGATTCGGCGGTGGGCGCCAAGGTCGGTATCGGGAGCACCGACGGTGGCGGATTCGGGCTGACGGTGGTCCTCGAGGTCAGTCTTCCCCATCTGCCCGAGGACGAAGCGCGGGCACTGGCCGACAAAGCGCACCAGGTGTGCCCGTACAGCAATGCCACCCGCGGCAATATCGATGTCGAGGTGCGGGTCGCGCAGGACTGATCGGCTCCCGGGCCCGCGTCAATTCTTCGCGGGTCCAGGAGCGGCGGCACTCGGGTCCGGACCGCTGTCCGCGATCGGTGCGGGGCTCGATGGCGGAGCGGTCGCGGCGGGGGCGGATTCCGCCGGCGGAGCGGGCCGGGCGCCCTCCGCGGCGGGCTCCGCGGTGTAGTTCGACGCGGTCTCCCGGGATACGGTGACCCGCCAGGGCATCCGGGTCCCGGTGGCGGTACGCGGCATGGTCGCCACCGCGATCACCGCCGAACCCACCGCGATGATCACCGCCGCGATGGCGGCGGTGGTGATCGTACCGCTGGCGACGTATTCCACCTCGTTGAGGCCGGCGACCGGTTTCGATCCGTCGTTGACGGCCCAGTTGATCCACGAACCCACCTGACCGCCGAGATCCCAGCGGCGGATCGTCATGTTCTTGAGCTGTTTCTGCCGTGCGGTCAGATACAGCATGTTCGCGATCACCAGCAGCGCGGTGATCACCGCGCCACCGGTGGCGATCCGTGCGAAACGTTCGGAGTTGGTGGCGATGTGGATAGCGATCGCGGCGATGGTCAGTGCGATCATGCTGCTCGAGGCCACCGCCCACGAACCGGTGAGATCCGCGGCGGGTGGTGTGCCCTGCGCGGACCAGACCGTGAGATATCGGGTGGTCGAGTCGACCTGGCCGAAGGGGGTCGCCGCGGCCATACCGTCGGGCCCGTGCGCGACCATCCAGTGCTTGAACATGAGGATGAAGACGATGACACCGCCCAGTGCGGTGATCACATATCCCCATTTGCCGCTCATCGCCGGCGCTGTGCGAATGTCCTCGGCGTGTTCGGCCACCCGCCGCAATCCGGCCCGGGCGAGGGTCCGGCGCCGCTCCCAGGTTTCCGATCGGGAGCCGGCGGATACGGACGGGTCCGGCTGCGGTGTCGCGGTGCGAACCGTGCTCGACGAGGCGTCGCCGTCACCTCCGCTCGCTCCCCACGGGCTCGGTTTGACCATCAGCCCAGTCTAATTCTGCGCCCACCACTGGGAACACGCCGTGAGATCAGTGGTGGACCGGCACGACTCGTGGTCAGGCGGCGTCGGGCTGCCGGCCGTTGGCCACCAGATCCACCACGACATCGCGGACCACGGTCTGGATCAGCTGTGCGTTCTCGTGGAGCGCGTCGGGCAGCGGTCCGGCGTCGGCTGCCGTGGTTGCGGTGATCTCGACGAGATCATTGACGAGATGACACAGCGCGATCAGGCGTCGCACCATGTCCCGCCGCTCGGCCGGCGGTAGTACATCGGGGTTCACGTCCCTGTCATCGTCGGTGGTCGCGGAGTTGTTTCGTGACGGGCCGCACCCGTCGCCGGCAACCGCGGTACAGCGAAACCCATACGGCCCCAGGGGCGCGGTCGGTGCTGCGGCGCTCGCACGGCCTCGCGTCCGGTCGCCGGGGGATCGACTACGGTGAGGCCCGATCGAATCGGACCACAGCCGGGAGAACGAAGGTGACGATGCGCCGGGCGCTGCTGTCGATGGTCGGTGTGCTGTGCCTGCTCGCGGCCGCGTGCGGCGTGGACGACGACGCGGACGCTCCCGAACGCGGCAGCATCGTCTCGGTGGCGCCGGTCTTCGAGATGACCGGTGCGCAGACCGGCGACTATCTCGCGGAATGGCAATACCCGGTGCCCCGGGCGAACGGTGTCCGCGCCCACCGGGTCGTGTACGAAACCGTCGCGACCGACGGGACGCCCACCACTGCCAGCGGCCTGGTGGTGGTCCCGGATACCGACGTGCGGCGAGTGCGCTTGGTCTCCTACGCGCACGGGACCACGGTGCGCCGCGACGAGTCCCCCTCGGCGGACGGCGAGACCGAACGTGCCCGCACCGTTCAGTTCGCCGCCGCCGGGTACGCCGCTGTCGCCCCGGACTATCTGGGCCTCGGGGAAGGCCCGGGTTTCCATCCCTACGCCCATGCCCCCAGCGAAGCCTCCGCCTCGGTGGATCTGCTCCGCGCGGCCCGCGCGCTGCTCGTCGAACAGGGCCGGGATCTGGATCCGAACGTTCTGGTGGTCGGGTTCTCCCAGGGCGCCCAGGCCGCCCTGGCACTCGGCCGGGAGCTGAACAGCGGGGACGTAGCGGGGTTCGCCCCGGCCGCGGTCGCCGCGGTGAGCGGCGCCTATGCCGTCCAGGAGGTACAGGCCCCCGCCGCGCTGGACGGCCGGGTGGAGGGGCGGCGAGCGGTGCTCTACCTGGGCTATTGGATCACCGCGATGAACCGGGTCTACCACCTCTACGACGATCCGGCCGAGGCGTTCCAGCAGCCCTACGCGCAGCGGATCGACGGACTCTTCGACGGGCATCACGATCTGCTGGCCGTGTCCTCGGGGCTACCGGACACCCCGCAGAAGTTGCTGACCCCGCGATTCCTGGAACTGGCACATCACCCCACCGGCGCCGCCCTGCGGGCCATGGAAGACAGCGATACCGTCTGCGACTGGACCGCGGCGGGGCCGGTGCGACTGTTCGCCGCCGCCGGAGATCGCAGTGTCCCGTTCGAGAATTCGTTGCGCTGTACGAAAGCCGAGTTGGGTGCTACCGCCGAATTGATCGACCTCGGCGATATCGACCACGGTGCCACCGTCCGGGCGGCGCTGCCGCGGATTCTCGACTGGTTCCGGGAAACGCAACCGCCCGCCTGAACCGGGGCGGTTCAGGCGGGCGGTGCGGGTCCGGTGTGCCGGGAGATCAGTGCATGAGCACCGGGGCCGGCGTATCGGAATCGGACTTCGCCACCGCGCTCGCCTTACGCGGAAGCAGCACGGAGAAGCCCAGGGTGACCAGGCACAGCACGAACGCCACCCAGAAGCTGCCGGCGTAGGCGTCCGACATCTCCCCGAGCATGACCGACTCGAACTTGTCGCCGAGGCTCGCCACGTACTGCAACACCGACGGATCGGGCTGTTCGCCGGTCCGCTGGGCCTCCATCATCGCCTGCCCGGCCGAGACGGCCTCGGAGTTCTGCATCCGGTTGGTCAGCACCACCGAGATCACCGCGACACCCACCGAGCTGGCGATCTGCTGAATGA
The DNA here is from genome assembly GCF_040609955.1 of Nocardia sp. NPDC004568. Taxonomy (NCBI): domain Bacteria; kingdom Bacillati; phylum Actinomycetota; class Actinomycetes; order Mycobacteriales; family Nocardiaceae; genus Nocardia; species Nocardia sp. NPDC004568. The sequence continues at coordinate 67,826 of NZ_JBEXLL010000004.1, read as the reverse complement.
TGTTCAGCAGGGTCGAGCCCCGCGCGACCTGTGCCTCGTTCAAGGTGCGCAGCGCGGCCGTCATCAGCGGCATCATGGTCAGACCCATCCCGAGACCCATGACGAACAGCACGCCGAGCACATAGAAGTAGGAACTGTCGGCCTCGATCTGGGTCAGCCCGAACATGGTCGCGGTGAGAATCGCCAGGCCCACCGGGACGACCCGGCCGACGGGCATCTTGTCCACCAGCATGCCGGCAATCGGCATGGTGAGCAGCGATCCGATGCCCTGCGGTGCCACCAGCAACCCGGCCAGCAGCGCGCTCTCGCCCCGCACCTGCTGGAAGTAGGTGGGAATCAACAGGAGCCCGCCGAAGAACGACGCCGCGAACAGGAACATCGTCACGGTGGCGATAGTCAGGTCGCGGTTCTGGAACAGCCGCAGATCCAGCAGCGGATTCTTGGGCTTGAACGAATAGAACACGAACGCGATCACCAGCGCCCCGCCGACCAGCATGGTCGCCCAGACCTTCGGTGTGGCGACGGTGCCTTCTTCCGGGATGGAGGAGATGCCGTACAGGAACAGCGCGAGACCCGGCGACAGCATCAGCATGCCCACGAAATCGAAGGCTTCACCGGCACGCGGCTCGTCCTTGGGCAGGATGAACCAGGCGTAGACCAGGGCGATCACACCGAGCGGCAGGTTGATCAGGAAGATCCAGTGCCAGGACGCGTCCTCGATGAGCCAGCCACCCAGGATCGGGCCGAGGATCGGACCGAGCAGCATGGGGACACCCAGGATGGCCATCAACCGGCCCATCCGCTCCGGTCCCGCGGCCTTGGTCATGATGGTCATACCGAGCGGCATGAGCATGCCGCCGCCCAGGCCCTGGATCACCCGGAACCCGATGAGCACGCCGATGTTCCAGGACAGCGCGCACAGCACCGAACCGACGGTGAACAGCACCAGGGCGGTCATGTAGAGCCGCTTGGTGCCGAAACGGTCGGCGGCCCAGCCGGTGAGCGGGATGACGGTGGCGAGCGCGAGCGTGTAGGCGGTGACCGTCCAGGCCACCGTGGAGTAGTTGGCGACGTCGAATTCGGTTTGGAACGTCGGCATGGCGACGTTCACCACCGTGATGTCCAGGATGGACATGATGGCGCCGAGAACCACGACACCGGCCAGTTTCAGGACCGATGCGTCGATTCTGTCCGGAGCCCCCGCGTCGGTCGCGGGGGCTGGGCTTGCGTTCACGAATTGTCTCCTGACGATGCGGGGGGGCACGCCACGACGTTGTGTATGGCCCCGGACTCGAGCACGGCGGTGAGGACCCGTTCGAGGTCCTCCCGTAAAGCCTCGGGCAAGCGGTGGACGACCGTATCGATCGTCGCGCGGTGGACGGCGATCTGATCCCAGGCGAGCCGTTGCCCGTGTTCGGTGGGACCGACGAGTTTGACCCGGCGGTCGGTGGGGCTCTCCTGCCTGGTGAGCAGGTCGAGGCGGACCAGCCGGTCGACATTGCGGCCGGCCGCGGTCATCGACAGGCCGAGTTCGCCCGCGATGGTGTGGATGGGCTGTGGCTCGTGGCGTCGGACGACAGTGAACAGCACTCGGGCCTGGGAGAGGGTCAGGTCCAGTTCGGCGAGCCGGTCGACGCCCTGCCACCGTCCCGGGTCGCAGACGGCGAGCAGGAAGTGCTCGATGAGAGTGCTCGTCTCCGACTCGTTTGCCACCGCGCGATCATATGGGTGTCCGTAATAGTTGCGGAAGCGGGAATATCTCGTATGTGACCGGAAACATAGCGGTGCGGGTAGTCGCATCGCGCCGGAACGGGGCGCAGTGCCCGGCCCGGGGCGAAAAAATCACGTCCCGAGCCGGGGCCCCGGTCGGTCTCCGTGCGGCGCGTCGCCCGCGAAGAAGCCGAGCAGCAACTCGGCCACTCCGGCGGGCTGTTCCAGATGCAGGAAATGTCCGGCTCCGGGCAGGGTCCGGACACTGCCGCCCGCCGGTGCCACGACCTCGGCGACCCCGGCGGTGAACGCCGGGTGCAGGGTCGTGTCGGCGCTGCCGTGCAGATACAGCATGGGCACGTGCGGCGCCCCGTCCCAATGCCGGTGGAGATCGATGTAGCGAGCGGACGGCTTCCTCGCGACCCGGACGAACGCGCGGTAATAGGACAGCGCCGCGGTCCGGTGCGCGGCGGTGGGCAGCGCGGCCAGCGTCAGGGCGATATCCGCCTCGGCGTCGTACCGCGGCGACCAGTCGTGCCACAGCCGGGGGATCAGCCGCCCCAGCGAGCGTTCGGAAATCCCCGGTAGCTGGTTGAACAGGATGTACCAGCTGTACCGGAGTTGCCGCAGATACGCGCCCACTCCGGCGTCCCGGCGCGGGCGCATGGCGGGGACCGGCGGGACCGCCAGCGACGCGACCCGGGGGAACGGGCAATCAGGCTGTGCCGCGACAGTATTCGTCGTGAGGGCGCCCCAGTCGTGTCCGATGAGCACCGCATCCGCCGGGGCACCGAGTTCGCGATACAACGCGAGCGCGTCGTAGGCGAGCGCTCCCAGGTGATAGTCGCCGTCGTCCGGGACCGCGGTCGGCGCGTAACCGCGGGTGAACGGCGCCACCACCCGGAATCCGCGGTCGGCGAGCGCCGGGCCGAGATGGCGCCAGGTCCAGGCACTGTCGGGAAAGCCGTGCAGGCACAGGGCGAGCCGGCCTCCGGCGTCGCCCCAGGTGAGCGCCGTCATCGACAGGTGCGGTAGCCGGTACTCCACGGTCTCGGGCCGATCGGCCTCGTGCGCGCCTATGATTTCGTCCTCTCGTCCGATTCCGTCACCGTAGTCCGGGTGCCGATCGTGCCCCGGCTATTTCGATCACAACCGGAGCGGTATGCTCACATCCCCCGGACGAGGTCGCTGTGCCGGCGCTGCGGGCAGGCCCGGTCATTCGCACAGCCGCGGGGGCAGCTGATGTCATATCTGGCAAGGTAATCGGTGATCGGAGGAGCAAGCCCATGGCGCGTAAGGTCGTCATCAGTTTGATCGATGACCTCGACGGCGAATCACCCGCGGCCGAGACTGTGGTGTTCGTGTTCGAGGGCGTGACGTACGAGATCGACCTGACCGAAGCCAACGCGAGGGAATTGCGCGCGGTCTTCGGTAAGTGGACCCCGTTCGCCCGCAAGGCCGGTCGGGCCGCGCGAACGAAACGAGAGCGACCGGTGCGGTCGGCCTCGGCGAAGGTGATCCGGGAATGGGCAGTGCGCAACGGCCATGAGGTGTCGGCACGCGGCCGGATACCGTCCGGAATCCTGGCCGCGTTCCGTCGCGTGAACGGGTAGCGGTTACCCGCGAGAATTCCCACGATCGGTGCTGTCGCCGGCCGGCTTGTAGGCGACACCACCGACCATGACCTGCTCTTCGGGATACCGGGGCCGCAGCGATGGCCCGGCGGGCCACCAGTCGTCCAATTGGACGAGGCCCGGTTCGATGAGTTCGAGACCGCAGAAGTATTCGAGGATCTGCTCGGTGGTGCGATACCAGCCCGAACCCAGACCCTTCTCGGTGAAACGGCGTTCGAGCTCTCTGGCGAGCGCGTGCTGCGGTGGGTCGGCCGGGCCGGGATCGTGGAAATGACTGATCGCGAGATAGGACCCGGGCGGCAGCAGATCCACATATCTGCGCATGATCCCCACGGGGTCGAGTTCGTCGTCGACATGATGGAGCAGCCCGCACAGGATGAGTCCGATCGGCCGCTCCATATCCAGGTAGCGCGTCACATCGGCGTTGCGCAGCAGGGTTTTTTCCTCGAGGAGATCGGCGGGGACGAAATGGGTGTTCTCGTTCTGTTCCAGCAGCACCCGCCCGTGTGCGTTGCAGACCGGGTCGTTGTCGACGTAGACGACGGTGGCCTCGGGGTTCTGTTGCTGGGCGATCTCGTGCGTATTGGCGACAGTGGGTAGTCCCGCGCCGATATCGAGGAACTGGTCGATGCCCGCGCTGCCCGCCAGATGCCGGGTGACCCGGTGCAACCAGCGCCGGTTCATGATCGATACATCGCCCTGCCGGGGCGCGACCTCGAGGATCGCGGCGTAGGCGGCGCGGTCGACGTCGTAGTTGTCCTTGCCGCCGAGGCTGTAGTCGTAGACGCGGGCGATGCTGGCCCGGGTGGTGTCCACGCCGACCGGTTTGCGAACGCCGGTCCGGTGCGCCGGTTCGGCCATCTCGACCTTCTCTCTGAGCGAAAGAAATACTGTGTGGAAATACGAGTCGGGTCACCAAAGCGTAGAACGCGGTGCCGCAGCGAGCAATCGGCGCCGAACGAACTGCGCGAGAATATGGTTCGCTTCGTCGGAGTGCGCCGAGCTTAACCCGGATACGCGCGCTCGGCACGGTATCGGGCCGAGCTGTCGCGTTTGTGAAAAATATTGCGCCATAGATGTGTTCGATGATGTCCGATCGCGGCGGCAGCCGGGGAACCCGGTGCCGCGCACCACCGGACGAGTCGGCGATCGGTCAGCCGTTTCCGTTCACGCTGTGCAAGTGGGTCCTTTCCGGAGGGCGTTTGTAGCCGACGCCGCCGATGATCACCTTTTCCTCCGGAAGCCGGGGCCTGGTCGCCGGTCCGGCCGGCCACCAGTCCTCGAGTTCCACCAGGCCCGGCGCGATGATCTCCAGGCCGTCGAAGTACTCGAGCTGCTGGGCGCGAGTGCGGTACCACCCCGAACCCAATCCCATCTCCGTGAATGCCTGCTCCAGGCGCTTGGCCAGATCGTGCAGTTCCGGGTTCTCGTCGGCGGGATCCCAGAAATTCGTGATCGCCACATACGAGCCGGCCGGCAGCCGGGAAATGTATTCGCGCATGACCCGCGGTGGATCGAGTTCGTCGTCGAGATGATGGAGTAGCCCGCACAGGATCACCGCGACCGGCCGGTCCATATCCAGGTACTGCAGCACGTGCTTGTTCTCCAGCAGCGTGTCCTCCTCGAGGAGATCGCCGGAGACGAAATGGGTGTTCTCGTTCTGTTCCAGCAGCACCCGCCCGTGTGCGTTGCAGACCGGGTCGTTGTCGACGTAGACGACGGTGGCCTCGGGGTTCTCCTGCTGCGCGATCTGATGGGTGTTGCCCACCGTCGGCAGACCGGCGCCGATATCGAGGAATTGCTCGATGGCGGCCGGCCCGGCCAGATAGCGCACCACGCGGTGGAGCCAGCGCCGGTTCATCCGGGAGACATCGCCCTGCCGCGGCGCGATCCGCTGGATCTGCTCGAAGGCGGCGCGGTCGACGTCGTAGTTGTCCTTGCCGCCGAGGCTGTAGTCGTAGACGCGGGCGATGCTGGGCCGTGTGGTGTCCACCCCGACGGGGACACGAACCCCTGTCCGAGGAGCCGGTTCGGCCATGAATACCTCTCTCTACGTTGTGAATCGAACAGGGCGATGTTAAGCCGTCCGCCCGGCGGCGTTTCCTCAGGAGTCCGTATTGCGGTCCAGGACTTTGCCCGGCAACCAGCCGCCGCCCAGATGGGTCACCCGCCACCAGTCGATATCGATCACCAACGCGGTGACCGGCGTGGCGAAGAACGGTTCGATCTGCGGTTCTTTACGCAGCAGCGCCTGGAAGGTCTCGTCCTGGTCGGCCTGCGCGCGCAGGGTGACCGTGCCCAGGCCCTGGGCGAAGGGATCCGCGATCCCGCCCGGCACCACCTTCACGCCCACATTGGGGTTGGCCTTGAGCTGATCCAGGGTCCGGCCGCTGTTCTCCAGGATGAGGGTGAGGCGGAAGAGATCGTCGTCGAGGTTGGCGAAGAAGGCGCTGGTCGCCCAGTTGACGCCGTCTTTGGAGGTGGCCAGGTCGATACTGGAGTGACCGAGGACCTCGGTGAGTTTCGTGCGGATCTCGGTGGTGCTGACTGTGTCGGACATACGGAGCCTCCAACTGTTACGGCTGCCGTTCTCGGGCACGCCGGCTGGTGCGGTGAATGGGAAAGGGGCCGGACGCCCGGCCACGGAGACGGAGCCGAGGACGACCCGTGGTGCGGCGGTGCGTGCGGCAGTCGGTGGAAGAAACTCGCGGCCGGGTCCTGTTCGTCGGAACGTACGGTGGAAGCGGGCTGCCTCGGCGGGAACGGCCGGTTCCGGTTGACTGCGGACCACCCTATCGGGCGGCGCCCGATCCGTCCGGATGAGCACCACCACCGGTGAACAGGTGAAGCATTGGCGGCCAACGGCTTACGCGCGTTTCCGGTTCGATCGCGCCGATTCGCGCGGGGGTTGCCGCCGCCGGGCGGTCCGTCCGGTTCGACGCCGCGGGCCGGCCGGATACGCGCTATGCTGGAAACAACTCCAGTGGTACTCGCTCCTGCTGCCGATGCCCTCATCGGTGTCGTCTCCCAGGTCTTCGCGGTACAGGTGAAGCCGGACGTCGTGTCGTGGGGGAGTTTACGCAAGGAAACCTGATACCGCGTGCAAACAGGAAGATGGTACGGGTATGCGGCACTGTAGGATTCGATTCGCACGTTCGTGGCCGCCGATAGCCGCGCAGGTGCCGGTCCCGCCAGGAGCGGGCGCGTTACCGGAATATGCGCTTACCGGATAGTAGGATTGCCTGCCGACCGGTGCGGTTCGGCGGTGGCGGGCGCCGTACGACGCAGCACAGCACCAACTGGCCAGAGGCGACCATGACACACGAGCGAGACGATTCCGATATCCCGGATACGGCGGAAGCCGATCGCGGGCCGACCGTGTTGCGGATCTCGCTCGGTAGCAGATTGCGCCGTTTGCGGGAGGCATGCGGGATCAGCCGTGAGGACGCCGGTGATCACATCCGTGGTTCCCATGCCAAGATCAGCCGGCTCGAGCTGGGCCGGACCCGGTTCCGGGAGCGTGACCTGCTCGACCTGCTGAAGCTCTACGGGGTCGACGATCCGGAGAAGCTGGCCGTCTATGTGGATCTGATGAAGAAGGCGAACGATCCGGGGTGGTGGCAGCCGTTCAACGATGTGCTGCCGAACTGGTTCGAGAACTATATCGGCCTGGAGCAGGCCGCGACGACGATCCGCACCTACGAGGCCCAGTTCGTGCCGGGTCTGCTACAGACGGAGTCCTACGCCCGGTCGGTGATCACGCTCGGTAACGACGACGAGACCGAACGCCGGGTCGGTATGCGGATGCGCCGTCAGGACATCTTGAGCCGCGCCGCGGCGCCGACACTGTGGGCGGTCGTGGACGAGAACGCGCTGCGCCGCCCGATCGACGGCTATCCCGAATTGCGGGATCAGATCCAGCATCTGATCGCCGCCTCCGACCGGCCCAATGTCAAGATCCAGGTGCTGCCCTATTCGGTGGGCGGTCATCCGGCGGCCGGTGGTTCGTTCAGTATTCTCCGGTTCCCGGAGCCCGAGCTGCCGGACATGGTCTATATGGAGCAGCTCACCACCTCGCACTATCTGGAGAAGAAGCAGGACGTCGAGGTGTACATGACGGTGATGAACAAATTGAGCGTTATCGCGCTCACCCCGGGGGAGAGCCGGGATTATCTGCGTAAAGTCCTCTCCGAACTGCCCACCGAGTAGATCCCGGCGGCGGGGGAGGGTCATCCGCTCCGGTACGCGGGCCGCCCGGGGGGAGCGGCGAATCGACCGGTTTTTTCGCGCCACCCGACTTCTGAATCGGGCGCCTTGTGTTGCACCACCCAAGTAACCAGAAACAGCTGCTTGCAATCATGATACGTAGATATGCGCATCTTACTATGCGTTCCGGACGACCCCTCGAACCGAAAGAAAACCCGGACGCTCAGGATGGTAGGAAGGGGGCGTGGCCGCTACAGGTGAAAACTCGGGTTCTGCTCGTTCTCGTGCCGTGGCAGAGGTGGTGGAGCTGGTCAGTACGCTGATCCGGTTCGACACCTCCAACACCGGCGATCTCGCGACCACCAAGGGCGAACGAGAGTGTGCCGAATGGGTGGCGCGGCAACTGGAAGACGCCGGATACACCACCGAATACGTGGAATCGGGCGCGCCGGGCCGCGGCAATGTCTTCGCCCGGCTGCCCGGCGCCGACCCGAGCCGTGGTGCGCTACTGATGCACGGGCATCTCGATGTGGTGCCGGCGCAGGCGGCGGACTGGAGTGTGCACCCGTTCTCGGGCGCCGTGCAGGACGGTTACGTCTGGGGTCGCGGCGCCGTCGACATGAAGGACATGGTGGGGATGATGCTGGCGGTGGCCCGCCAGTTCAAGATCGAGGGGACGGTACCACCCCGGGATCTGGTCTTCGCCTTCCTCGCCGACGAGGAGAACGGGGGCAAATGGGGTTCGCATTGGCTGGTGGAGCACCGACCGGACCTCTTCGACGGTGTCACCGAGGCAGTGGGCGAGGTCGGTGGGTTCTCCCTGACCGTCCCGCGCCCGGACGGCGGTGAGCGGCGCCTCTATCTGGTGGAGACCGCGGAGAAAGGGCTCGGCTGGATGCGGTTGCGCGCGAAGGCGCGCGCGGGCCACGGCTCGTTCCTGCACGAGGACAATGCCGTCACCATTCTGGCGGCCGCGGTGGCACGTCTGGGCACCCATACGTTCCCGCTGGTCCTCTCCGATTCGGTGGCCGAGTTCCTGGCGGCCGTATCAGAGGAGTCCGGGCTGGAGTTCGATCCGGGTAGCCCCGATATCGAGGGCACGCTGGCCAAACTGGGGTCCATCTCCCGGATCATCGGCGCGACGCTGCGCGATACCGCCAACCCGACCATGTTGAACGCCGGGTACAAGGCGAATGTCATTCCGCAGACCGCGGAGGCGGTGGTGGACTGCCGGGTCGTCCCGGGCCGGCAGGCCGCGTTCGAACGCGAGGTCGACGAACTCATCGGTCCGGATGTCGAGCGGGAGTGGATCACCAAACTCGACTCCTACGAGACGACCTTCGACGGCCACCTGGTGGACGCGATGAACGACGCGATCCTGGCCCACGATCCGCAGGGACGGACCGTCCCCTACATGCTCTCCGGGGGCACGGACGCGAAAGCATTCGCGCATCTCGGTATCCGGTGTTTCGGGTTCGCGCCGCTGCGGTTGCCGCCGGAGCTGGATTTCGCGGCCCTGTTCCACGGTGTCGACGAGCGGGTTCCGGTGGAAGCGCTCGAATTCGGCACCGATGTGCTGGAACACTTCCTGTTGCACAGCTGAATCGATCCGAAAGAGGAGAAAATGGCCGACAACCCCTACGACGCCCTGCCTTCGGTCCCGTCGTTCACCCTGACCTCCGCCGACGTGTCCGACGGCGCGACCTTGGGAAACGCTCAGGTCAGCGGTGTCTTCGGCGCGGGCGGTGCGGATGTGTCGCCGCAGCTGAGCTGGTCGGGATTCCCGGCGGAGACCAAGAGTTTCGCGGTCACGGTATACGACCCCGACGCGCCGACCGCCTCCGGTTTCTGGCATTGGGCGGTGGCGGATATTCCGGCGTCGGTGACGGAGCTGGCGGCCGGCGCCGGGAGCGAGGGCGGCACCCTGCCGTCCGGCGCGGTGACTCTCCGTAACGACGGCGGGTTCGCGGGCTATGTCGGGGCGGCCCCGCCGGCCGGACACGGCCCGCACCGCTACTTCATCGTGGTGCACGCGGTGGATGTGGAGTCGCTGGGCGTGCCGCCGGAGGCTTCCCCGGCGTACCTCGGTTTCAATCTCTTCTCGCACACCCTGGCCCGGGCGATCCTGGTCGGAATTTACGAGCAGAAGTAGTACCGCGCCCGCATCGATGGCCCCGGCGTGTCCGCCGGGGCCATCGGCGTTCAGCGGGCTCGTACCTCGATGACGGTGCCGGGTGGCGAATCGGCGCAGAGTGCTTCGATCTGCGTCGCGTACTTCGCGGCGATCGGGGCGCGTTTGAGCGACATCTTCGGGGTGAGTTCGTCACCGCCGGGTTCCCAGACCGTATCGACGATGGTGAATCGTTTGATCTGTTCCACCCGCGACAGTTTCGTGTTCCCCGCTGCGACCGCCGCACGCACGTCCTCGATGATCTCGGGGCGTCGCGCCAGCTGCGCGATATCGGCTGCCGCGGCGTCGATCTCCTTGGCGCGCACCGCGGCCATATCCGCGTCGAGCACGATGAGCGCGGTGATGAACGGCTGCGCTTCGCCGAGCGCGACGACCTGGCCCACCAGTGAGGACGCTGCTTTGACGGCGTTCTCGATATTGCTCGGAGCGATGTTCTTGCCGCTCGCGTTGATGATCATCTCCTTCTTACGGTCGATGATCCGGAGGTAGCCGTCGGAGTCGAGGGCACCGATATCGCCGGTGTGCAGCCACCCCTGCGCGTCCAGTGCCTCCGCGGTTTTCTCGGGCATGCCCCGATAGCCGTGTGTGACGATCTCGCCGCGCACGAGGACTTCACCGTCGTCGGCGAGACGGAGTTCGACGCCGTCGACCGGCCGGCCCACCGAGCCGGGCCGGGGTCTGTCCAGTTCGGTGTAGGTGGCGACACCGCTGGTCTCCGACATACCCCAGACCTCGGAGACGCAGAATCCGAGGCCCAGGAAGAATTCGAGGGTTTCCGGTGGAATGGGTGCGGCCCCGGAGGACGCGACGCGCAACTCCGCGAGGCCGAGGGCCGCACGCACTTTGCCGAGGAGCAGCTTCTCGGCGACGCGGTGCCGGAGGCCGAGCAGCGGGCCGCGGCCGGTCCCGGCGAGATCGGCTCGGGCGGCGGCGATCCCGGTGGCCACGGCCCATTTCGCGATGGCTTTGCGGGCGCCGGTTTCGGCGGCCAGTTCGGCTTCGACGCCGCCTTTGATCTTCTGCCAGACCCGGGGCACCCCGAAGAACACCGTGGGACGGGCGTCCGGTAGCGCGGCGGCGATCTCCCGGGGGTCGGCGACGGTGGTGATCTGGATGCCGGTGACGAGGTTGATGGCGTGCCCGGAGATCCGGTCGGCGACATGTGCGGCGGGCAGGTAGGAGAGGGCACGGTCGTCGAGTCCGACGTCCATGGGGCCGCTGTTCAGCGCGATGATCTGAGCCAGCACATTGCGGTGGGTGAGTTCGACCCCCTTGGACGGGCCGGTGGTGCCGGAGGTGTAGATGACGGTGACCAGGTCGCCGGGTTCGACGGCCCGCCACGCGGCCTCGAAGTCGAAGTCGGGGTCGGGTGCGGCTTCCAGGTCAGCCAGCGCGGTGGTGCCGTCCGCGGGCCCGTCGACGAGGACGATGTGATCCAGCGGCACCCCCGCGTCGCGCACGGTGTCGAGGAACTGCTGTTCGGTGACGACGATCTTGTTCCGGGCGTTGGTGAAGGCATGCGCCACCTGCTCCGGGGAGCAGGTGTTGTAGACGGAGAACGGGGTGGCGCCGACGTGCAGGGCTGCCGTGTCGACGAGGTTGAATTCCGGCCGGTTCGTGAGCATCACGCCGAGGGTGTCGCCGCGGCCGAGGCCGAGTGCGGACAGCCCGGCGGCGATCACCCGGACCCGGTCGCCGTATTCGCGCCAGGTGATCTGCTGAGTGCCGCCGACGGTGCGCAGCGCGACCGAGTCGGGGCGCAGGGTGATGGTCTGTTGGAAGGCCGCAGGCACGGTGTCGACGAGGGCGCCCGTGCGGTGCCGGTAGACGATATCTGTGGTCATGTCCGATCCCGGTGCTGGGTGCCGCGGACCGGGTACCACCGGTTCCGCCGAGACGGTCACCGCGGCAGTGATGTGAATCACTATGTTACCGAGCGTTCGGCGTCCGGGGTGGGGATTGGCCTGCGTACGCGGCTTTCGCCGTCTCCGCGGGGTGCCGCCGCCGGATCGGCCGGTGGTGTTCAGACCGGGGAAGTGCTCAGCGGACCTCGTGGCTCGCGCGCTCGTTGGCACACGTAGGTATCAGTGACTCTCGGCAGTCAGTCGAATGATCCGATCCACCTCTTCGACGGTCGGCATCGTGCCGGGTATGTCCCCGGCAAAGGCTTGTGTCGCCACCATGGCGGCGGTTGCCCACGCGAAGTCGTGCTCGTCTGCGAAACGACGTTGTGTATTCGACCTTTGATGGTGGCCGCCCACTGACAGCAAACGATAGATGAGGGCGCCGACGAAGGCTGACCGTGAGCCGGGGATGTCTGTGAGTGCAGCAGCTTGCATGCGGGGGATGTCGAGTGTGAGCTGGTCGGAACGTACGGTGCATCCGAAGTCTTCGACAACGCATACGGCCCGGGCACCGAGCATTCGCAGCTGCTCGGCTATATGGGGACCGGAGCGAGCAGGCACCTCCGGAACGAGATAATCGAGCTCCCGGAGCGAGCCGACCAGATAGTCCACATAGGGCAGATAGCGGTAGAGGACCTGTGGAGAGTCCACCTTTGCAGACGTGACGAGTACCGGCGGACGGTCGGTCAGTGCTTGGACAGTGGCCAATGCCTGCTCGATTACCGGAAGCGGAGGCTCGAGAGTGATGAGAACGGCGTCGGAATCCATGATGGCCGACCGAACGAGTGGGGCGGTGAGCTCGGTGTCCGTCAACCGGATCCGATCATCGGTGCACGCAATTGTGCCGGTGATGCCGGTGCGACTCACGATCAACGCGGTGATCGGTGTGGCAGCCTTCGGAACGACCTTCACCAACGATGTGTCGATATTTTCGGACCGCAGGTAGTCGAGGATGCGTCGACCGCCCTCGTCATCTCCTACAGACGCAATGAATCTGACATCGATACCCAAGCGTGCCGCCGCAACGACACAATTGAGCCCCTTACCGCCCGGGTTCGCCGTGAAGCGCCCACGGGCGAAACCCCGGGCGTCGGGGATGGTCTCTACCTGGTAGACGTGGTCGATCACAGCATCGCCGATGACCGTAAGGGTCCCGGTGCCCGCTCGCGTGGGTATACGGCTGTATGGGTCGTCGATGTGAACTGCGCCGGTGACCAACAGCGCCGCCAGTGCTGTGAAAGCACGGCGTTCGGGAGCCGCGCGGAGTGAGCGCACCGTAGGAGCCGGTGGTATGGGGTCGGCGGCTGCCAGTTCGTGTAGCCGACGCCAGTGTGTAGAGAGGTATTCGCGGCGTGCGCCGAGATCCTGGGAGTAGAGCGCTGCGCGGTCGAGATCGGGCTCGTCTGTTCCTTCCAGTAGCCCGAGGGACAATTCGGCATCCGTGATCACACGGTGAGTGGGGGGCAATCGCCGCGCATGTTCGCGTACGACCGGCAGGACGGCCTGGAGCCGGGTTGTGCCGTGGTCTTCCGCGTATCGCCGGACGACGGGGAGATCGAGTAAGGGGTTGATGTCGATCTCGGTGGTCCGCAGTCTCTCCAGGCTGAGGCCCGAGCGCTTGCAGAGCCTGGTCAGGATATTGCGGATCGCGACGATTGCCGTGTCGTCGTGAGGAACCATATGGCTCGCCTTTCACCTGTCCGTTGCCGCTCAGGGGTTTCAGCACCGTCACTGATGGCAATAACCATAGTGCAAGGGGCGTTTGACATTCACATTGACCAGTGAGACGTCAAATGACAGACTTGAAAGAGAGTTTTCCCTCGATCCAGAGGACGGGAGGGCCTGGTGATCGCAGTGAGGAAATCCCGGGTCGGAGCACTTCGTCACGAGTCGCGACGAGGCGTGGGCCGTCTGAACACGGACCCCGAGCCTTCCTCTGCGCAGAAGCGCTGAGCATCCCCGTGACCCGATATTTCCGACGGCAGCGATGCCGTGCCGGCCGATTTTCCGGCCCGGTCTCGGTGCCGAGCCCCCTGAGGAGGCAGCTGTGACCATCCATATCACCGACTGGCTGATGACCAGCGGTATCTCCCCCGAATTCGCCGAACGCGTGCAGACCCGGCACGGTTCGTGGTGGCGGCTGAGCTGGCTGCCCGACCGTGACCTGTCGTTCGAGCAGGCCTATGCCGGGATGGCCGTGGACGAGGCCCTGTCCGATCCCGCGCTGGTGTACGACGAGACGGCGCTGGCCCGGGCCGCCGAGTCGGTGGATGTGCTGGGACTGGTGTGGGAACAGGTGGTCGTGCTACTGGCCACCCGGGTGGAGGCCCGGGCGCTGGAATCGCAGTACCTGCACGATCGGCTGCCGCCGGGGGCCGTCCCTCGCCGGGACGGTCCCGGTGCGCTCCGCAGCGGTTCCGCGGCGTGAGCGCTCGGCCCCGTCAGCGGTGTGCGGCGTGGCCGGCGCCCACGGCGTCGGCCAGACTGCGATAGCCGCCGGCCCGCAGCCGTGCCGCGATACCGCGGTGGATGCTCCGGGTCCACAACGGACCACCGTAGATGAAGCCGGTGTACCCCTGGAGCAGGGAAGCCCCGGCGAGAATTCGTTCCCACGCCTGTTCCGGGGTTTCGATCCCCCCGACGGAGACCAGCACCAGCCGGTCGCCGACCCGGGCGTAGAGCCGGCGCAGCACTTCCAGCGAGCGGTCGGCGACGGGGGGACCGGACAGCCCACCGGCCCCGATCGCGGCGACCGTGTCGGGGTCGCTGGCGAGCCCGGCCCGGCCGATGGTGGTATTGGTGGCGACGATACCGGCCACGCCGAGTTCCACCGCCAGGTCGGCGGCCGCGTCGATATCCTCGTCGGACAGGTCGGGGGCGATCTTCACCAGGACCGGGACGCGCACACTGTCGAGCACGGCGGTGAGGACGGGGCGCAGTGATTCCACGGCCTGCAGGTCCCGCAGTCCGGGGGTATTGGGCGAACTGACGTTGACGACCACGAAATCGGCGAGGGGGCCCAGCAGTCGCGCGCTGGTGGCGTAGTCCTCGGCGGCGTGGGCGGCGTCGACCACCTTCGTCTTGCCGATGTTCGCACCGGTCGGCACGGTCGTGTTCCGCCCGTGCAACCTGGCGGCCGCGGCTGCGGCGCCGTGGTTGTTGAAACCCATCCGGTTGATCAGTGCCCGATCCTCGGGCAGCCGGAACAGGCGCGGTTGCGGGTTGCCGGGCTGGGCGGCGGCGGTGACGGTACCGATCTCGGCGAATCCGAAGCCGAGCGCGCCCCAGGCGTCGACGCCGGTCGCGTCCTTGTCGAATCCGGCGGCCAGGCCCAGCGGGGCGGCGAACTCGACCCCGAACGCGGTGGTCCGCAGAATGGGATCGTTCACGCCGAACAGCCGGTGCAGCAGCGCTCTGGTGGGAGCGAACGCGGTAGCGGCGCGGATCACCCCGAACACGAGGTGGTGGATGCGTTCCGGCGGAACCAGGAACATGATCCGAAGCAGTAATCGATATAGCACGCTCATAGCTCCACGGAGTGCCCCGCGGGGCTGGTGAGGGCGGTTTTGCGGCGGCGCAGCAGGACGCGTCTGCTGCCGTCGGTGTAGGCGCGGACGCGCGAGAGTTCCCAGCCGCCGTATTCGGCCTGGATCGCCAACCGCATCGAGGCGGTGACCCGGGTGACGTCGGGCGGCAGGCGCAGCGGTATGTACTCGTAGTCGTCGCCGCTGGTTTCCCAGGTGGCCGGGAGCGTGGTGCGCGAGGTCGCTGCACGTCGAGTGGATGCCATCACTGCCCTCTCTTGCGCTGGTCCGCGGGGATGCGCTGCAGACCCGGTTCGGTCGCGGAGCCGATGTAGAGATCGCCGGTGGTGTCGTCGGCGGTCACCGCGTTCGGCTGCCGGATCGTCGGATACCGGCCCACCTCGCGCGGTGTTCCCGTCGACAGGTCGTAGCCGACGATCTCGTTGCTCTGCGTGCACGTCACCCATACGGTGTCAGAACGCCGGTCGTAGGCGAGTGCGTAAGGCGACGATCCTACCGGGTAGCGCTGACGCAGCACGAGTGGATCGGTGGTGAACACCAGGAGCTGGCCGCTGTCGGGATCGGTGACCACGACTCGGTTGTAGGAGGCTTCGACGAGGTTCACGGCCCCGGTGCCGGCCCGGAGCGCGAGGCCGAGCCGCTCGCCACCGGCGGCGATCTCGGTGAGCAGGGCCTGGCGGCGGTCCAGTACGGCGAGGGTGTCGCCGGTGAGGGCGATCGCGTCGGCGGACACCAGCCCGGACACGGTCTGCTGGACGCGGCCGTCGCGGTCGAGCAGGAGTACCCGGCCGTCGGCGGTACCGGCGATCAGGGTGCCGTCCGGGCGGGAGCGCACACTGTGCAGTGCGCCGTCGACGGGGATCCGGGTGACAGCGCGGGTCGCGGCGTCGATGCGCAGGATCGCGCCGTCGGCGGCCGCGAGGATCTCCCCGGCGGTGCCGGCGGCGATCGTGGTGGCCGGCTCCGGTAGCCGCACCTGATGGGTGGTGGGCGGCTCGGTGGCGGGGGTGAACACGGTGAGTGTGGTTCCGGCGGGGTCGAGGCCGGCGAGGTTTCCGCTGCCCGGGTCGCCGACCAGCGCGGTGAGGGGAGTCGGGGCCGGATCGACCCGGCCGGCGGGAGCGGTGGTGGCCGGCGGCGAGACCGCCGGTGTCGCCGGTTCGCGGGTGGGTACGTCGCCGGGGCCGGGCTCGCCGTCGCCCGAACAGCCGCTCAGTGCGACAGCGGCGGTGAGCAGTAACGCGGCGACGGTACCGCGTGGTCTCCGGCGCCGGACCCGGTGCTCTGTGTCCGGAATCGACCGATGCTGCATTCGATTATCTGATCACGACGGGGTTGGCGGCGGTGGCAGCGGGGTATGTGGGGTGTCGGCAGTCCGGCTCCGGTACGGGCCGGGTTAACGTACGGATCAGAGGGTGCGGAGGTCAGGAGTTTGACGATGCACGAGGTGCCGGGTTTTTCCGCCGACGAGGTGACCACGGGCCCGTTCGCGCACGGATTCGGTCGGACCGGGGACGGACGATCGTTCGCTTTCCGCACGGTGCGGGCGACGCTGCGCCTGGAGGTCTATCGGCCCGACCTCCATCCGGACGAGGTGCCCGGCCCCGAGGATGTGGTGGCGGTCGCGGAAACCCATGTGACGGATACCGATCTCGACGACACCCGCAGTGTCGTGGCCCTGGTGCGCGATCTGCTCCCTGCCGCCGAGCCGCCGCCGCGAGGCCGTAATGTTCCGACGGTGCGGGCGCTGCTGGCCCGGATCGGGTCGGTGATCGAAGGTATGCAGTGAATGATGGTATTCATGTCGTGATGCGGTACACATCTGTTTTCCGGCTGGTGCTCGGCGCGCGCACTGAATTTATGTCACTCGTCATTCTCCTCGCGGCGGCGGTTTCGGTGACCGCCTGTGGATCCGGGGTCGACGAAGAGGCGGTGGCGGCGGCGCGATCCTCGGCGAAGGCCGCGTTGTCCTCGTCCGCGTCGGCGACCTCGCGGGAACTCGCCTCTCGTGCGCTCCCGACGGCCGCCGAGCTGGACGGGCAGATCAAACGGGCATTGGATCCGGCGTTGCCGGATTCGGAGCGGACCGCGCTGATCGAGGACGGGGAGGCGTTCTCCCAGGCGATCCCCGATATGTACAAGGCGCTGCAGGACAATCCCCGGGCGGTGTACGGGGTCACCGACCCGGTGTTCGACAACCACGACGGTACGGTGACCGCGACCTTGCGACTGGACAAGGACGGCTCCGGGACCGCTGTGCGGACCACCGTGGTGCATTTCATCTATCTCGACGGCGCCTGGAAGCTCTCGCGGACCGATCTGTGCGGGATCCTGCGTTCGGCCGATTATCGAACCCCGGCGTGCGGTTAGGCGGCGGGCGCCCGGGGATGCGCACGGCGGAAACCCACCGGTGGGGTCGTTTCGTGTACCGGCACCGGGTCGCGGTGCTCGTACTCTTTCTGGCCCTGGTGGCGGTCTCGGGCCTGTACGGCCGGGATCTCCCGGACCGGCTGACCCAGGAGGGGTGGTTCGACGAGTCGAGCGAATCGGTGGCGGCCTCGAAACTGGCCGACGCGACCTTCGGCCGGGACACCGACAGTGATGTGGTCGCCCTCTACACCGCGCCACCGGGACGCACGGTGGACGATCCGCAGGTCCGGGCGGCGGTGACCACGCAGCTGGCCGGTCTGCTGCGCGACCATCCCGATCGCGTGCTGCGGATCGACAGCTACTGGGACAGCGCGCTGTCGGGGCAGTTCGCCGACGATTCCCGTACCCACGCCTTCGCCAGTATCGGGCTGCGCGGCGAGGGGTCGGCGACCGTCGACAACTATCAGGCGATCGTCGGCGACCTGGTGGCCGGCGGTTCCGGTACCGGGCCCGCCGGTACGACAGTGCAGTTGGCCGGCTTGCAGCCGGTCGTGGAGGGCATCAACACGGGGATGCAGGACGATATCCAGCGGGCCGAGATGATCGCGCTGCCGCTGGTGGCGATCCTGCTGTATTTCGTGTTCGGTGGCGTGGTGGCCGCTGTGCTGCCGGTGTTGATCGGCGGTATGACGATCCTGGGCACCCAGGGCATCATGCGGCTGCTCACCGGCTATATCGAGGTGAACGTTTTCGCCAGTGCCGTGGTGACGCTGGTGAGTCTGGGTCTGGCCATCGACTACGGCCTGTTCACGGTGACCCGGTTCCGGGAGGAGCTGGCCGCGGGCCGCGGCGTGGAGGAGGCGGTGGCGCGGACGGTCGCCACGGCGGGCCGCACGGTGCTGTTCTCGGCCGCGATCATCGCGGTCAGCCTGGGTGCGCTGTTGATCTTCCCGAACGGGGTGCTGCGGTCGGTGCCCTACGGCGGGATCAGTTCGGTGCTGCTGGCGGCGGTGTTGTCGGTGACCGCGTTACCGGCGATGCTGGCGATCGCGGGCCGCCGAATCGATCTGTGGCAGTGGCGGCGGTTCGCCCGGGCCAGTACCGAGGCCGAGATCGATCGCGGGCTCTTCTCCCGGCTGGCCGAGCGGTCGATGGCGCGGCCGTGGGCGGTGATCGTGCCGGTGGTACTGGGCCTGCTGCTGCTCATGGTGCCGTTCCGGCATATCGAGTTCGGGGGTCTGAGCGAGAAGTACCTGGCGGGGGACAATCCGGCACGGATGGCGCAGGAGAAGTTCGACACGCTGTTCCCCGGGTTCCGGACCGAACCGCTGCGCCTGGTCGTGACCGGCGCCGATGCCTCGCAGCTGAGCGATATCCGTCTGCAGGCCAATGCCACCCCCGGGCTCACGGGTCCGTTCGAGCCCGCCGCACCCACTCGCGACGGGATCAATGTGCTGGAGGCGGGCCTGGTCGACGATCGAGCCGCCGATACCGCGATCGCGGTGTTACGCGGTATCGAGGAACCCGACGGTGTGCGGGTGATGGTCGCGGGGGTGCCGGCGTTGGAACGCGACAGTATCCACGGCCTGCTCGACGGGCTGCCGTTGCTGGCTGCCGTGCTGGTGGCGGCGGCGCTGGCATTGATGTACGCGGCGTTCCGGTCGCTGATCCTGGCGGTGAAGGCGGTGGCGATGTCGGCACTGAGCCTGGGGGCCACGCTCGGCATCCTGACCTGGATGTTCGTGGAGGGGCACGGGGCGCGGTTGTTCGATTTCACGCCCGGTCCGCTGATGTTCGCGGTGCTGGTGCTGATCGTGACCGTGGTGTTCGGGCTCTCCACCGACTACGAGGTGTTCCTGCTGTCGCGGGTGGTGGAGGCACGTGCCGCGGGAGCGGACGCACCGGAGGCCATCCGCTACGGGATCGCGCACACCGGCGGGGTGATCACCTCGGCGGCGGCGATCCTCATCGTGGTGACCGGCGCGTTCGGTTTCTCGGAGCTGGTGATGATGAAGTACATCGCCTACGGCATGATCGCGGCCCTGGTGCTGGACGCGACGGTCATCCGGATGTTGCTGACCCCGGCTGTGCTGAAACTCGTCTGGCGACCCGGGCCGCGTGCCGCCCGGCCGGGCTGAGGCTCAGCCGCGTGCCGGACGGGCGGGCAGGACCAGTTGCGCGCCGGTGCCCGGATGGTCGAGCACTTCGACCGGGTACCGGTAGACGCGAGTGAGCAACTCACCGGTGAGAACCTCACGCGGCGGCCCGGCGGCCGCGACGCGTCCGTCGTCCAGGACGGCGACGCGGTCGGCGTAGGCGGCAGCGGAGGCCAGGTCGTGCAGGACCACCACCACCGCGGCACCGGCCGCGGCGCGATCCGCGGCGAGTGCGAGTACGGCTTCCTGATGCCCCAGGTCCAGCGCGGCGGTCGGTTCGTCCAGCAGCAGGGTCGCGGTGTCCTGGGCCAGCACCCGGGCCAGCGCGACCCGGGCCCGTTCCCCGCCGGACAGGCTCGGGAAGGACCGGCCGGCGAGGTGGGTGCTGTCGGTGGCGGCCATGGCGGCCGCGACGATCGCATCGTCGCGGTCGGCGTGTGGGGTGCGCTGCCAGGGTGCGCGACCCATGGCGACCACCTCCGCGGCGCTGAAGGGGAATCCGACCGTATGCGACTGGGGCAGTACCGCGCGGCGGCGGGCCATATCGACGGGTGTCCACCGGTCCAGCGGGTGGCCGTCGAGTTCGACGCTGCCCCGACCGGGGTCCAGTTCTCCCGCGAGTACCGCGAGCAGGGTCGATTTCCCGGCGCCGTTGGGCCCGACCAGGGCGACGACCTCCCCGGCGGCGACCTCGAAGTCGACGCCGTCGAGCACGCGCCGCGTCCCGCCGCCGCCCCCGTGCCGGTCCAGGGTGATGTCCCGGGCGCGTAGCGTGACGCTGCCGGGTTCCGGGGCGCCGGGCAGGTCGTGCCCGCGCCGTAGCAATGCGGTGAACCCGTCTCGCAGGGCGGTTGTCTGCGCGGTCATGCCCAGCCTCCCGCCCGGGCCCGGGTCCGGCGCAGCAGCCAGAAGAAGAACGGGGCGCCGATGAGCGAGGTGAGCATCCCCAGCGGCAGGTCGGCGTTGTCGACCAGGGAGCGGGCGGCGACATCGGCGCCGAGCAGCACAACGGCTCCGGTGACCGCGCTGACCGGCACCAGTGCCCGATGCCCGGGCCCGACGATCATTCGCACCACATGCGGGACGATCAGACCCACGAACAGGATGATGCCGGTGAAGGCGACGCCCGCGGTGGTCAGCACGGCGACGATCACGATCACCGTGCGCCGCAGCCGTTCCACGTCGACGCCGAGATGGCGGGCCGCGGATTCGCCGAGCGCGAGCAGGTCCAGCCGGGGCGCGACGAGGACCGCGGCGGCGATCCCCGCGACGGTCAGGACCGCGACGACCGTGACGGCGTCCCAGGTGGCGCCGTTGAGGCTGCCGAGTTGCCAGAACACGATCTGGTCGCGCGCCGCGGGCGAGGCGACGAACAACAGGAACGCGATGAGCCCGCCGGCGAACGCGTTGATCGCGACACCGGTGAGTACCAGGGTCACCACTTCGGTACGGCCGCCGGCCCGCGACAGCACGTAGACCAGCGCGGTGGTGAACAGTCCGGCGGCGAACGCGGCCGCCGCGACCGACCAGGCGGCCACGAAGGCCCCGCCGAACACGATCACCGTCCCGGCCCCCACCGCGGCGCCCGAGGACACCCCGATGACGCCGGGCTCGGCGAGCGGATTGGCGAAGACACCCTGGAGCAGCGCACCGGCGGTGGCCAGGGCGGCGCCCACCAGGATCGCCAGGACCACGCGCGGGAACCGGACCTCCCACAGCGTGACCTCCCCGGCCGGGTGCGCCGGCAGCGGACCCCAGTCCAGCCCGACCCGGTGCGCGACACTGCCGGCGACCTCGGCGGGCGTGGTGGGGACCTGCCCGATGGCGGCGGAAGCCAGGGCCAGGACCACCAGCGCCCCGGCGGCGACGGTGAAGGCGAGGACCGCGCGGCGACGTGGGTGGCCGGTGGCCGGGGGCGCGGGTGGCTTCTCCAGCGCGACGGTCATGGAGCGGCCCACGGCATGATCGAGGGCCCTCTGCGGTGGTGCCGCGTCGCCGCCTGCGGTCCCGACCGGCTCATGCGCCGGTCCGGCCGTACACGGCGTCGGACAGCGCGGAGATGACCCGGCCGGTATTGGGCCCGAACGACAGCAGCACCGCGTCGGACATGTCGACGATCCGTTTGTTGCGGCCCGCCGGTGTCTGCGCGATCCCGGGGATCCGGACGATTCCGTCGACACCGCCGATCGATTCCATCCCGTCGGTCATGACCAGGAGGACATCCGGGGCGGCGGCGATCATGGCTTCGCTGGTGATGGCGGTGAACGGTTCGGTCAGCCCGGCCTGCTGCCCGGCGTCCTCGGCGCCGAGCGCGGCGATGAGCGCGTCGGCGCCGGAACCCGGCCCGGCCAGCATGGTGATCGCGCTGGAGCGCAGGTACAGGAACGCGATCCGCAACCGTGGATCCGGGACGGGTACCGCGGCGGAGGCGGCCGCGATCTCGTCGCTGGTCCGGCGGCCGAGTTCCTGACCGCGCTGCGGCACGCCGAGGGCAGCGGCGACCGCCTCGATCTGCGGGACGACCCCCTCCATGGTGCGTTCCGGATCGAAGTAGACGACGGCGATCCCGGTGGCGCGCAACTGTTCCCGGACCGCCGGGGACGCGCTGGTGGTGTCGGTGAGGAACACACTGGGCCGCAACGCCAGAATCGATTCCACGTTCAGCGCGCCGTTGCCGCCCGTGACGTTCGGCAGGTGCGCGACGGCCGGGAACGCCGCCGCGGTGCTGCGACCGACCAGGTTCTCGCCCAGCCCCAGCGCCCAGACGATCTGGGCGAGGGTGCCGTACCGATCGGCGGCGACGATCCGGCTCGCGTCGGTGACCGTCACATCGGTGCCGTCGAAGGAGCGGACGGTCGCCGGCAGGACCGGGGTGGGCGGGGGAGTGATCGGTACCGGGTCCAGGTCGTCGAGGACCGCGGTGGCCGGGCCCTGCTGGGTGGTGGCGCCGGCGGGTTCGGGGCTGTCGCAGGCGGCGGTGAGTACGAGCAGGCCCGCCGCGAGTCCTGCCAGCAGTGCGCGCGCCCGTCCGGAGCGGACCCGGTGATACCTCATGAAGGCAAGGCTAATCCGTGCGGGTGGGTCCGGTGCTCGCCCGCCCCGCACTACGGGGTGGAGCTCACATCGTCGAGGGCGGCGGCGATCGCTCGCGGCAGTTCCAGTGTTTCGGCGGCCAGTACTCCGGTGAGCTGACCCATATCGCGGGCGCCGACGAGCATGCTCGCGACCCCGGGCCGGTCCCGCACCCACGCCAGCGCGACCGCGAGCGGGGAGGTGGCCAGCCCGTCGGCGGCGGTGACCAGCGCGTCCACCACGGCGGTGGCCCGGTCGTCGTCGAGGCGGCCGCGGATCTCGGCGGCGGTGGCCTCGTCGGCGGCGCGGGAGTCGGCCGGGACGCCGTCGCGGTACTTCCCGGTGAGGATCCCGCCCGCCAGCGCGGCGGTGGCCACCAGGCCCGCGCCGTGGTGCGCGGCGGCCGGGACCGTATCGTCCTCCGCGCCTCGGGTGAGCAGCGAATACGGGGTCTGTACGGCGGTGATCGGGCTGACCGCGGCCAGGCTGGCCAGCTGCCAGGCGGTGAAGCCGCGGACCCCGGCGTAGCGGGTGCGCCCGGAACTGATCGCGTATTCCAGGGTGGCGGCGATCTCGCCGAGCGGGGTACTCGGGTCCCAGGCGGTGATCTGCCACAGATCCAGATGGTCGGTGCCCAGTTCGAGCAGGGTACGGTCCAGCTGCCGCAGCAGGCTGCGGCGTGAGCAGTCGACCGTGATCCGCGCCTGCCCGGGCGGTGGCGGTTCGCTGCCCGGGGGCACCGCCGGCAGCTGCGGTACCAGACCCGCGCCGGCGCACAGGACGAGCTCGTCGCGGGAGACCAGATCGCCGAGAAGGTCGGCGAGGATCCGTTGCGCGGCCCCGCCGGCATAGGCGGGGGAGGTGTCGACGAGGGTGCCGCCGGATTCGGCGAACGCGATCAGTTGCGCGGCGGCGGTATCGGGGTCGGTGTGGCTGCCCCAGGTATGGGTGGCCAGCCCGATCCGGGAAACCCGCAGCCCGCTGCGGCCGACGGTGCGCTGTTCCATCACCGGGTCTCCGCGTCCGGCATGAGCGGGCCGGGACCGGAGGCGGTAGCGAAGCGTGA
Organism: Nocardia sp. NPDC004568; assembly: GCF_040609955.1. NCBI lineage: Bacteria > Bacillati > Actinomycetota > Actinomycetes > Mycobacteriales > Nocardiaceae > Nocardia > Nocardia sp. NPDC004568. Next base: position 43,972 of record NZ_JBEXLL010000004.1, on the reverse strand, counting down.
CCACGGAGGGCCCTCGCTCATGCCCGGAAGACACTGCACGGTTCGACAAATCCTCACGGCGCCCAGCCTAGAGCGTGTTCGCGCGGAGGCGGTCCGGGACGAACGGTCCGCTCGGCGTGTCCGCCGCACAGCGGCCGCCGCGCGGGGCCCTGGGCGGGCACTGTAGGGTCGCTGCCGGTCGTCGCCGTGCCCGGATGCGGCCGGGGTGCCGTAAGACCGAAGGCGGAGCGGGTTTTCGGCGTTGTACAGGAGGATGTGTGGTTGGCGAGTCGATGACCTGGGTGCAGGCGTTGGTGCTCGGGTTGGTGCAGGGTCTGACGGAGTTCCTGCCGGTGTCGTCGTCGGGTCATCTGCGGATCGTGTCCTCGTTGTTCTTCGGCGACGACGCGGGCGCGTCGTTCACCGCGGTGACCCAGCTCGGTACCGAGGCCGCGGTGCTGTTGTTCTTCGCCAAGGACATCTGGCGCATCGTGCGGGTCTGGTGCACCACGGTGTTCGAGAAGCTCACCGCGCGATCCCGGGAGAACGTGCCGGTCAGCGAGATGGTGACCACGAAACTTCCGGTGGTCACCGGAAGCGGTCCGGCCGGGTACGACCCGGGCGCCGAGGCGCAGCGCGAACTCGATTACCGGATGGGGTGGTATGTGATCATCGCCACCATCCCGATCGGCGTGCTGGGGCTGGTGTTCAAGGATCAGATCCGCACCGGCGCACGGAACCTGTGGCTGGTGGCCATCATGCTGATCGTCTTCGCGCTGGTGATCGCGGCGGCCGAACACTTCGGCCCGAAACAGCGTCCACTCGAACAGCTCACCACCCGCGACGGGTTGGTGATGGGCTTCGCGCAATGCCTGGCGTTGATCCCCGGGGTGTCCCGGTCGGGCGCGACCTCCAGCGCGGGCCTGTTCCTGGGGCTGAAACGGGAGGCGGCGGTACGGTTCTCGTTCCTGCTGGCGATCCCGGCGGTCACCGCGTCCGGACTGTTCAGTCTTCCCGACGCTTTCGAGCCCGCGGGGGAGGGGCTCAACGCCTCGGGTGCCCAGTTGCTGGTGGCGACCCTGGTGTCGTTCGTGGTGGGTTACGCGTCGGTGGCCTGGCTGCTGCGGTTCGTGGCGAAGCATTCGTTCTACTGGTTCGTCGGCTACCGGATCGTGCTCGGTGTCGTGCTCATCGGTCTGCTCGCGGGCGGGGTCGTTTCGGCCACATGACCGGCACAGACGACGCTGCCACACCGGTCGGTTCCGGGTTCGCCGCAGGTGCGGCCGGGCGGAGCACCGGAAGTGTCCCGGCCGGGTGCGGACTTGCGGGTGAGCTCCCCCCGACCGCGCCCATTAGGCTGGCCGCATGACGGTGATCCTGCTGCGACACGGTGTGTCGACCTCCAATACCGGCGGCACGCTCGCCGGCCGCAGTCCCGGTGTGGAACTCACCGACCGCGGTGGCGAACAGGCCCGGACCGTCGCAGACCGGCTCGCGGGCCTGCCGATTTCGCGGATCGTGACCTCACCGCTGCTGCGCTGCCAGCGCACCGTGTCGCCGCTGGCCGCCGAACTCGGCCTGGAACCGGTGGTCGACGACCGCCTCGCCGAGGTCGACTACGGCGAATGGACCGGGCGCCGGATCCAGGACCTGCTGCAGGAGCCGCTGTGGCAGGTGGTGCAGCGGCATGCCTCGGCGGCGGTGTTCCCCGGCGGCGAGGGGCTGGCCCAGGTGCAGGCGCGGGCGGTGTCGGCCATCCGCGAACACGATCGCGCCCTGGCCGAACTGCACGACGGGGACCGGTTGTGGGTGGCGTGCACCCATGGTGATGTGATCAAGGCGGTGCTCGCGGACGCGCTCGGCATCCATCTCGACGGATTCCAGCGGATCATGGTCGAGCCCGCCTCGCTCAGCGTTGTCCGCTACACCCGCACCGCGCCGTTCGTCACGCGGATGAACGACACCGGTGCGGACCTCTCCGGTCTGGCTCCCACGCCGAAGGCCGAGTCCGGTACATCCGGACCCGTGCCCGGCGGGGAGATCGGGGCGGGAAGGAAAGACGGATAATGGGTATGCCCGATACCGGCGAACGCGCCACCTCTCGGCGGCATCGGGCGAATCGGCGTCCGCGCCGGGATACGGCGCAGCGGGGTACCGCAGCCGAACAGGGTCACGTATCAGGAGGTGCATGTGTCACGCGCAATCCATGTTTTCCGCACCCCCGAACGTTTCGTCGCCGGAACTGTCGGTGAGCCGGGCGATCGCGCGTTCTACCTGCAGGCGGTGGAGGAACCCCGGGTGGTGAGTGTGCTGCTGGAGAAGCAGCAGGTGAAGGTTCTCGCCGACCGGATGGGTCTGCTGCTCGACGAGGTGGCACGGCGATTCGGTGCCGAGGTGCCGCCGCAGGCCGATCAGGTCAACGACAACGCGCCGCTGGTCACGCCCATCGATGCGGAGTTCCGGGTGGGCACCATGGGGCTCGGCTGGGATGCCGACGCGGGTGCGGTGGTCGTCGAATTGCTGGCGATCACCGAGACCGAGGTGGACGAATCGGTGGTCCTCGACGACACCGACGAGGGCCCGGACGCGGTCCGGGTGTTCCTCACTCCCGATCAGGCGCGGGAATTCGCGCTGCGGTCCACCCGGGTGATCGCGGCCGGGCGGCCGCCGTGCCCCCTGTGCGGGGAACCGCTGTCCGCGCGTGGGCACATGTGTGTGCGTACCAACGGGTACAAGCGCGGTGAACTGTTCGGCGCGAACGATCTGGAGGAATGACCGTGCCCGGCACCGTGGACGCGCTGCGCGCAGGTGAACTGACGGTGCTGGGCCGGGTGGGGGTCGCCAGCAATGTGACCCTGGTCTGTGATCTCGCCACCGGTGACGGCGATCTGCGGGTGGTCTACAAGCCGGTCCGCGGTGAGCAGCCGCTGTGGGATTTCCCGGACGGGACCCTGGCCGGGCGTGAGGTGGCGTCGTATCTGATCTCCGAGGCGCTGGGCTGGACGGTGATCCCGGAAACGGTGTTACGGGACGGACCCTACGGTCCGGGGATGGTGCAGCGTTGGATCACCACCCGGGAGCCGCGCGAACCGGCCGGCACCCGGCTGGATCTGATCGATCTGTGCCCGCCCGAGCGGGTGCCGGACGGTTTCCGGGAGGTGCTGCGCGCCTACGACGGAGCCGGGGACGAGGTCTCGCTGGTGCACGCCGACGATCCGAGGTTGCAGCGGATGGCGGTGCTGGATGTGCTGCTGAACAATGCCGACCGCAAAGGCGGGCACGCCCTGGAATCGGCGGACGGCGAGGTGTACGGCGTGGACCACGGGATCTGCCTGCACCAGGAGAACAAACTGCGCACCGTGCTGTGGGGGTGGGCCGGGGAGCCGATACCGGCGGATCTGCTCGCCGATATCGCCGCGTTCGCCGAAACCCTGCCCGGCGAACTCGCCGACCGGCTGGCCGACCATCTCACCGACGCCGAGATCGATGCCCTGCTGCGCCGGGCCAAGCGCCTGCTCGACGAGCCGGTGCTGCCCTTCCCGGAGACGTCGCGCCCCATTCCGTGGCCCGCCTTCTGACGCGGCGCCGGATTCGCTCTCTCTGAAGGCAACGGTTGTCTTCTCGCCGCGGCCACGTCCGCGCAGGTCAACGGACCGCGAGCGAGCACGGTCGCGGCACGCGCGGCGGGGTGGTCGGGGCGCGGCGTGTCGCGACCTCTACTCTCGAAGGTATGCAGTCCTGGTCCGACACCCCGATCCCCGCGGTCCCCGGAACAGGGCCACCGTTGCGGTTGCACGACACCGCCGACTCCTGTATCCGCCCGGTGACCCCGGGCAATACAGCCACCATGTACGTCTGCGGGATCACCCCGTACGACGCCACCCATCTCGGCCATGCCGCCACCTATCTGACCTTCGACCTGGTGAACCGGGTGCTGCGCGACGCCGGTCACGAGGTGCACTACGTACAGAACGTCACCGATGTCGACGATCCGCTGTTCGAGCGGGCGGACCGGGACGGCGTGGACTGGCGGGACCTGGGCACCGGCGAGATCGAACTGTTCCGCGAGGACATGGCGGCGCTGCGGGTGCTGCCGCCGCGGGAGTACGTGGGCGCGATCGAATCGGTGGAGGAGGTCGTCGAGCTGGTCGGCAAGCTGCTGGCCTCCGGCGCCGCCTACACGGTCGAGGACACGCAGTACCCCGATATCTATTTCCGTACCGACGCCACCGAGCAGTTCGGGTACGAATCGGGCTATGACCGCGCCACCATGGAACGCCTGTTCGCCGAACGCGGCGGCGATCCGGATCGGCCGGGCAAGCGTGATCCGCTGGACGCCCTGCTGTGGCGGGCCGAACGCCCGGGGGAACCGTCGTGGCCCTCGCCGTTCGGGCCGGGCCGGCCCGGCTGGCATATCGAATGCGCGGCGATCGCGGTGAACCGGCTGGGTACCGAGTTCGATATCCAGGGCGGCGGCAGCGATCTGATCTACCCCCATCACGAGTACTCCGCCGCCCACGGTGAGGCATTGGCCGCGGGCCGGCGCTTCGCCCGCCATTACGTGCATACCGGCATGATCGGGCTGGACGGGGAGAAGATGTCCAAGTCCAAGGGCAATCTGGTCCTGGTGTCGAAACTACGCGCCCGGGGCGTGGACCCGTCGCTGATCCGGCTGGGCCTGTTCGCCGGCCACTACCGCGCGGACCGGATGTGGACCGACAGCGTGCTCACCGAGGCCGAAGCGCGGCTGCGGCACTGGCGGCAGGCCGCCGCGGTGGCCGCCGCGCCGCCGGCCGCCGAGACCATCGCCCGGCTGCGCACCCATCTCGCCGACGATCTCGACACTCCGTCGGCGCTCGCGGCGCTCGACGCCTGGGCGCACGCCGCCCTGGAATACGGTGGCGCCGACCCGGCCGCGGGCGCGGATATCACCGCGGCGGTCGACGCGCTGCTCGGCGTACGGCTGCGCTGACCGGGGCGCGGCGAGTGTTCGACCGCGGGCACACGAGCTTTCGGATTACGGTGGTCCGGCCGCGCGGGTGGTGACCTTTCGCCACTCTCGGCCGGACCGGGCCGCTCATGGGGTACTGTTCGATCCTCGAAATCCCCACCCGTTCACCGAAGAGATCGGCGCCGCATGTCTCGTATCGTCAGTAAGGACAACTACTTCGACACCGGCCTGGAAGTTCTGTCCGAGCTCGGTTTCCGGCACCTCAACATCGGCGTGCTGTGCCGGCGGCTCGGGGTGACCAGCGGATCGTTCTATCACCATTTCGGGAGCTGGCAGTCGTATGTGGATGCGCTGCTGGACCATTGGGAGAACCGGCAGGTGTTGATCCTGCGCACCCTGAACTTCGATCCGTCCACACCCGACGAGGCCATCCGCGCCCTGTCGGATCTGACGCTGGGCCTGCATCATCGGGCGGAGGCGGCGATCCGGGCGTGGGCGGCGAACGACGAAGCGGTGGGGGTGGCGCTCAAACGGGTCGACGAGTCCCGGCGCCGCACCGTCCGCAAGACGATCACGAGTGTGGTGGGCGACGAGCGGATCGCCGCTGTGGACACCGAACTCGGGATGGCCCTGCTGATCGGATATCAGCAGATGGTGGCGGCCGGTCAGCAGGTGTGCCTGGAAGAGCTCCTCGGCGAGTACGCGCGGCTGGTCTATTCCCATGTCCGCCGCCCGGCCGTGAACGGCTAGCGATACCGGTTCCCGCCCGCGCGGCTATTTCAAGACGAGTAGCGCCGCCCGTTCGAGCCGGTCGGCGATATCGGCGTACGACTCGTAGCCCATACCCGCGCGTACCAGAGCGCCCGCATAGAGCAATTCCAGCGATTCCACGGTTTCGGGGTCGGCTTCGGGCGCCAGGGCCCGGGTGATGCGCTCCCGGATCTCCATACCGATGCGGGTCCGCAGATGCTGGACATCGGGATCCCGGCCCAGCAGTGCGCTCGTCACCGCCCCGGACAGCTCCTGCTCGTCGGCCACCAGCAGGGCGATACCGCGCAGTTCGGCCAGGACCCGCACGGTAGGGTCGGCGTCGTGGCTGACCGGGCTCTGCGAGGACCGGATCCGGCGCCAGAAGATCTCCGCGACCAGATGCTCCTTGGAGGAGAAGTACGTGTAGGCGGTCGCGGTGCCCACGCCTGCGGCGGTGGCGACCATCCGGATGGTCAGTCCGGCGAAACCTTCCCGGGCCAGCACTTCCATCGCGGCTCTGGTGAGTTTGTCCACGGTGTCCGCCTGCTTGCCGCTCAAGCGCCGCCGAGTGGCCTCGAGAATTCTGGAATCGCCTTCGGACATGTGTCTAGATAGTAGTGTCGGTCGGGTGCCGGATCAACCGACGCCCAGTCCACGGGCGGTGAAGTAATGTCGGTCACCACCGCGACCCGCTATCCGGAAGAGAGCCCTCACCTCAGATGACGCGATACCTCCGCCTTCGCTGCGGCCGCCGCGGACCGCATGTACCTGCTTCGAAGGAGGCGCGATGACCCTGCCGGCCACCGACCAGCAGCTGACCGACGAGCAACTGTTCGACCATGCCCGCCGGGCCACCGGATTCATGCCGGAGGAGGAGGGACGCGCGCTGCACGCCGCGGCGGTGCGGTACTGCCGCGGCGGGGTGATCACCGAGATCGGTACCTACTGCGGGAAGTCGGCGATCCTGCTCGGTGCCGCGGCGCGCGCGCAGGGCGGGGTCGTCTTCACCGTGGACCACCATCACGGCTCCGAGGAACACCAGCCCGGCTGGGAATACCACGACACCTCCCTGGTCGACCCGGTCACCGGCCTGTTCGACACCCTGCCCCGGTTCCGGCACACCATCGACTCCGCGGGCCTGTCCGACACCGTCATCGCGATCGTCGGCACCTCCGCGCGGGTAGCCGCCACCTGGCGCACCCCGATCGAGTTCCTGTTCATCGACGGCGGCCACACCGAAGAAGCCGCCGACCGTGACTACCGCGGCTGGACCAGATGGGTGGTCCCCGGCGGCGGACTGGCCATCCACGATGTTTTCCCCGATCCGGCCGACGGTGGCCAGGCCCCCTACGGCATCTACCGGCGGGCGATCGACAGCGGCGAATTCCGTGAGGTCTCGGTCACCGATTCGCTTCGGATACTGGAGCGGGTCCGGCCGGGCGCACCCTCCTGACGCCCGTGGCCCCTCATCGGCGGATCAGGCCCGCGTCGGTGGCCGCCGCGACGGCGGCCGTGCGGGACTCGACACCGAGCTTGGTGTAGATCCGGGCCAGATGGGATTTGACGGTCCCCTCGGTGAGGCGGAGGTCCGCGCCGATCGCTCGATTGGACAGGCCCGCGGCGACCAGGGTGAGGACCTCGGTTTCGCGACGGGTCAGGGCGACCCCCGGCGTGCGTAACCGGTTCAGCAGCCGGTCGGCGACGGCGGGGGCCAATGCGGTGCGTCCGGCGGCGGCGGTCCGTACGGCGGCCACCAGATCTTCGGGCCGGGCGTCCTTGAGGACGTACCCGGTGGCTCCCGCTTCGATCGCCGGCAGGATATCGGCTTCGGAATCGTAGGTTGTCACGACGAGCACCCGCGGACTTCCGGGCCGTGCGGTGATCCGGGCGGTGGCCTCGGTGCCGTTCATGCCCGCACCGAACTGGAGATCCATCAGCACGACATCGATATCGCCGGCGCCCGCGCGGCCGACCGCCTCCTCTGCGGTGGCGGCCTCGGCCACCACCGCCACGCCGGGCTCGGTCTCGAGCACGGCGCGCAGCCCCGCCCGGACAACCGGGTGATCATCGGCGAGCAACAGCCGGATCCCGGTCCCCGTCACGCGAACTCCCCGACCCCGGCGCACGGAGGACCGAGGGGTAGCCGGGCAGTCAGTGTGGTGCCTTCGCCCGGCGTCGATTCGACGGTCAGCTCCCCGCCGAGCGCGCGGACGCGATCACCCATCGACGCGAGCCCGAAGCCGCCGTCGGCTCCGGCCGCGGTCGAGCCGGCGGGGTCGAATCCGCACCCGTCGTCGGCGATGGAGAGGACGACCCGGTCCCCGAGGTATCGCAGGGTGATATCGGCGCTCGCCGCGGCCGCGTGGCGGACCGTGTTCGCCAGCGCGGACTGGGCGATTCGCAGCAAGGCCACCTCGTAGGAGGTCGGCATCGGGACCGGGTCGCCGCCGCGGTGGAAGCGCGCGGTGATCCCGTGGCGGGCGTCGGTGGCGGTGCAGAGACGTTCGAGTGCGTCGGCCAAGGTGGCTCCCTCCAGCGCGGGTGGGGTGAGGGCGGCGACGAACCGGCGTGCTTCGGCGAGGTCGTCGACCGCGGTCTGGCGCGCTTGGCCGACATAGCGCAGCGCGCTGTCCGGCGCCCCGGGCAGTACCCGTTCGGCGGCGCCCAGGAGCAGCTGGATACTGGTCAGGCCCTGGGCCAGGGTGTCGTGGATCTCGCGGGCCAGCCGCTCCCGCTCGGCCAGCACCCCGGCGGCGTGTTCCGCGGCCGCCAGCTCGGCGCGGGTGGCGGTGAGTTCCTCGATCAGCCGCCGGCGTTGTTCGCTTTCGCGATAGAGCGCCTGATACCCACGGACCACTGCGACGGCCACCGCCGCGCCGAGTGCCGGGCCGATGGCCATCGGCGCGCCGAATGTGCTCTGGTGGGCGGCGAAGCCGATTACGGCGACCACCGCGGTGACCGCGACAGCGGCGATTCCGGCGCGTCGTGGCAGCAGATGCAGTTGGAGGAAGTACAGCGGGAAGGCCACCCAGACCCCGTCGGCGGATATCACGAGCAGGGCGAGCCAGGCGCAGACGAGGACGGCCAGCCAGACCGCCGCGGCCCGCCCGGAACCGCGCACAGCGGGCAGCACCGATCCGCTCGCGTACACCAGCCCGCAGACCGTGGCCGCCGCCGCGACCGCACCGGCGTGCGGGTGGTGGCCGGCGACTGCCCGCCCCACCGCGAGTACGAGCAGTGCCAGGACCAGCAGGTGCAGGGACCAGGCCAGGGCTCTGGGGGTGAAAGTGTGGGTGGTGTTCACGGTCCCCCCAGCCTAAGCAGCAGTGTGCGGGGCTGCCTCTGTCGAAAGTAGGAACCGTCGCTGTGCCTTCGGGCCGGTCGTTCTCCGTCCCGGGGCAGATGTGCGCGCGGTGCCGGGCGGCGAGGGTGGAGATACCACCCCCTCATGAAAGGGCTGCCGCCCGTGTTCGTCGCCTGGAGAGACCTGAAATTCGCCCGCGGGAGATTCGCGCTCATGGGCGTCGTCATCGTGCTGATCAGCCTGTTGATCGGCGTGCTGTCCGGCCTGACCGCGGGCCTGGCGCAGCAAAATATTTCCGCGATCACCGATCTGCCCGTGAGCAAGATCGTATTCGGCGCGGACGGCACCGGCGCCGAGCTGTCGTACACCGAATCCGTCATCACCGAGGACCAGTGGCGCAGATGGGCGGAAACTTCCGGCGTCGACACCGCCGAACCACTGGGAATCAGCACTGTCACCGCGAAAGCGGGAAGCAGGACCGCAGGGGTCAGCGTCTTCGGGGTGAGGCCCGGTTCGGCCCTGGCCCCCGCCGGAGACCTGATCGGTGCGGGGACCGCGGTACTGTCCGGCGCCGCGGCCGACGACCTCGGCGTCGAGCCCGGCGAAACCCTCACCTTCGCCGGCCGGACGCTGACGGTCGCGGCGGTGCGCGGTGACGCCTCGTTCGCGCACACTCCCGTGGTCTGGACCGGGCTGGACGCCTGGCGACCTACGGTGCCTTCGGCCGAGGGATACGGTGAACCGATCGCGACCGTCCTCGCGCTGAACACGGACGCGGGAGTGGACGTGCGGGCCGTCGACGAGGCGGCCGGGACGACGACGGTCTCGACGCGCGATTCGCTGGCCGCAATCGGGTCCTACACCTCCGAGAACAGTTCACTACAGCTGATGCGCGGGCTCCTGTTCGTCATTTCCGCGCTGGTCGTCGGCGCGTTCTTCACCGTGTGGACCATTCAGCGCAGCCGTGATGTCGCCGTCCTGAAAGCGCTCGGCGCGTCCACCGCACGGCTGCTCGCGGATGCTCTGGGCCAGGCGGTCGTCCTGCTGGCCGGCGGCACGCTGCTCGGCACCGGACTGGCGATCGGGCTGGGTGCCGCCGTCCGCGGCGCGTCCGTGCCGTTCCTGCTGACGCCCGCCGACGCCGCGGTATCGGCCGCCTCACTGATCGTGCTGGGCCTGCTCGGCTCTGCCCTGTCCATTCGCCACATCACCTCTGTCGACCCGTTGACCGCTCTGGAGTCCGTGCGATGACCCTGAATCTGACCGCCGTCACCCTGTCCTATCCCGATGGACCGGCGCGCACGACCGCCTTGGACGACGTGGACCTGGATGTCCCCGCCGGCACGCTCATCGCCGTGGTGGGGCCCTCCGGTTCCGGCAAATCCAGCCTCCTGGCCGTGGCGGCCACTCTCATCACTCCGGATTCGGGGACGGTGACCGTGGACGGTATCGAGACCACCGGTATGTCGCGGCGAGCGCTGGCCGCCCTCCGTCGGCAGAAGATCGGGATCGTCTTCCAGCAACCCAATCTGCTGCCCGCGCTCACCGCCGCCGAACAGTTGACGGTCGCGGCGCGCGTCACCGGCGGCAGCACCCGGGGCGTGCACGACCGGGCCCTGCGGACACTCGAATCGGTCGGTCTGGCCGAGGTGGCCGGATGGCGTCCGCACCAGCTCTCCGGGGGGCAGCGTCAGCGGGTGAATATCGCCCGAGCGCTGATGAACGACCCCGCCGTGCTCCTGGTCGACGAACCCACCAGTGCCCTGGACCGCGAGCGCGGCGCGGCCGTCGTCGATCTGATCGCCGGCTCGACCCACCGTCGCGGGATCGCCACCGTCATGGTCACGCACGACCCGACCCACCTCGCGGCGGCCGATCGGGTCGTGGAGGTACGCGACGGCCGACTGCACGCTCCGGCGGCCGTCGGGCGCTGACCGCGTCCCGGGAGTGCCCGCCGGGGGGCGCCCGGACCTCCCGGCCTGCGCCCGTACCGGCGGGTGTCAGTCCGCCCGATGATCGGGCTCGCGCTCCGCCGCGTACTTCCTGGCCCAGGTGTAGTCCGGTTTACCGCTGGGGGACCGCACGATCGTGTCCGTGATCCATACCGCCCGGGGCACCTTGTACCCGGCGAGGTGGCCGCGGACATGGGCGCGCAGCCCGGCGGCGTCCAGCGCGCCTCCGGTGAGGCTGACGACCACCGCGACCTGCTGGCCCCAGCGTTCGTGCGGCACCCCGATCACGGTGGCGTCGTAGATGTCGGGGTGCGCTTTCACCACGCCCTCGACCTCTTCGGCGAACACCTTCTCGCCGCCGGTGTTGATCACCATATTGCCGCGGCCGATGAGGCTGATGGTGCCGTCGTCCTCCAGCCGCGCCCGGTCGTCGGTGACCACGATCCGCTGCCCGTCCACGACCTTGAACAGCTTCTCGGTGCGTTCCGGGTCCTTGTAGTAGCCGATCGGGACCGCGCCGGTCTTCGCCAGCCAGCCTTCTTCGCCCGGTTCCACCGGACGCCCGTCGTCGTCGACGACCACCGCGCCCCGCCCGATCGACACCCGGGGTTTGCGCGCCGGGTCCTCGTCGCGTTGCGCGAATCCGATACCGCCGAAACCGGTTTCGGAGGAGCCGATGGAATCGGAGACGAACAGGTTCGGGATCAGGTCCAGCAGTGCGTTCTTGGTCGGCTGGGTGAGCAGCGCGGCGCCCGAGGCGATCATGAACAGTCCGGTGGTGTCGACGGGGTCGGCGCGGTAGGAGTCGATGAGCGGGCGGGCCATCGCGTCTCCGGTGACGACCATGACGCCGGGACGTTCGGCGGCCACCGTGCGCCAGACATGGGCGGGATCGAACCGGGGTACGAAGATCACGCAGTTACCGGACCACAGCGCGATGAAGGTCGGCATCATGGCCGCCAGATGCATGAGCGGCGGCAGGATCAGCCAGGTGGAGGGTTCGCCCGCGGCGCCGGTGCGGGACTGCTGGTATTCGTCGGTGACGGGTTCGTTGCTGTAGAAGTCGATCCCACCGCCGAGCACCCGCCACATGTCCTCCTGCCGCCACAGCACGCCCTTGGGCATACCGGTGGTGCCGCCGGTGTACATGACGAACAGATCGTCGGCGGTGCGCGGGACCTCCGGCCGGGCGGTGGGTGCGGCCGCGGTGACCTCGGCCAGGCAGTCGACACCGGCGTCGGCCGGAGTGCGGTCGTCGGCCGCGCACAGCAGGTACTTCAGCCGCGGCGACCGCTGCGCCGCGGCGCGTACCGCCTCCCCGTAACAGGCGTGGTACACCAGATATTCGAGGTCGGCGTTGTCGTAGAGGTAGGCGAGTTCCTCGGGGCCGTACCGGAAATTGATGTTCACCGGTACGGCGGCCAGTTTGAAGCAGGCGATCAGCGTCTGCATCGTATCGATGCTGTTGTGCATCTGGAATCCCACATGCGTGCCGCGGGTGACCCCCTGGGCCGCGAGGTGGTGGGCGAGCCGGTTGGCGCGTTCGTCCAGTTCGCGGTAGGTGACGCGCCGACCCTCCTCGATCAGCGCGATCCGGTCGGGCACGGCGTCGACCGAGTGTTCGAACAGGTCGGCGAAATTATTGGCCATATCAGTCCTGCGGTGGGCCGGGCACGGGGTGCCGGGTGGGGTCAGACAACGGTGAGGGGCAGCGGGATACCGCGGTCGGTGAACCGGAAGTCGACGCCCGTGCTGAAGCGGGTGATAGCCACCTCCGGTGCTTCGGCGAACGGTTCGTCGGCGCGCGAGATCTCGGCGGTCCAGCCGTCGGGTCCCTCGTCGAGGACCCGGCTCCGCAGATGCGGATCGACTCCGCGGACCAGGGAGTCCAGCGGGCCGAGGTGGCCGGGTTCGATCATCGACAGCCAGCCGCGGTCGGTGAGCGCGCCGCTGGCACCGGGGAACCGGATCCGCAGGACACCGACGCCGGGCTCGACTTCGACATCGGTGTAGTGCCGCGGATTCAGCGCCGGGTGTACGCGCAGCACCTGGGCCAGCGCGTCCAGGTCGGTGCCCAGGCCGAGGGCGGCGCGGATCCGTTCCGAGGCCACCCCGGCGATCCCGGTGAACTGTTTGCGCCCGATCTCTAGTGCGGCGTCGTCATGGGTGCGTTCGTGCACCGCGATCATGAAGCCGAGCACCAGCAGATGCTGCTGCAGGCACACCTCCTCGGCGATCCGGACCAGGGCCGAATGCGAGAAGTCGGCGAACCGCAGATCGCTGAGCAGTGGCCCGCGGTAGTCGGCGCGGCCCTCGTCGTCCGGGTCGATATCGGCCAGCGGTAACCGCGCGGCCACCGACTCCGCCACCAGCGGCGCGTTGCGCGGGACCTCCGGCGGGGTGTGCGATTCGTCGATGACCACCGTCCACGCGCACATGGGGTGCCGGTCGGCGGGAACCCGGGGTGGGCGGTGGATGGGCCGTACCTGGGCATACTTGTTCGTGGCCAGTGCCGTGGCGTCGAAGGTGGGGTCCTCGATGTCGTGGCACATGGCCGTCACATAGTCGGGACCCATCGGCTCGACGTCGACCAGGGCGCCGCAGTGGTCGAGCCAGAACTCGCCGTGGCGGGCGTCGTCGACGCGGAACCGGAAGTCCATGAACTGCGGTGGCGCGCCGATATCGAGCTGGAGTCCCTTGAAGATGGTGACCACGTCGTCGCCGGTGTAGCCGAGCGCCCGCTGCATCCGCCGGGTATAGATCGGGCTGGACAGCTGCCATTCCTCGATCGCGACCTCGGCCATCCCCTCCCGGCCGAACGCGGAGATACAGTGCGCCATCCCGGACCGATCGATCAGCTGCCCGCACAGCAGCAGTTCGGGCACCAGGACGGCCAGCTGCTCCCGGGTCAGCTGGTGGAACCTGCTGGTGGGTACCGACATCGGGGTCACCAGAGGGAGGCCGGCGCGGTGCCGATCGGGTACCAGCCCGGCAGCCGGCCGGAGGTGGCCTTGGCGATCCGGGCGTTCATCCCGTCCGACATCGCCTTATCGGTCATCATCTCCAGGAACAGCGCCGAGACATTGCCGTAGTCGAAGAAGTCGCGCTGCCACGACCACTGGTAGTCGCCGCCGTAGCGGAACCAGCTGCCGCCGATACCGTTCACCGTGTACTTGCTGCCGTCGGCGCGAGGCGTGGTGTCGTACACCTGCTTCCAGAAGCCGATGACGTCGCCGCTGCGTTCGTCGATGACGAACTGCTGGTAGGGGTACTGCCAGCCCTCGAGGCCCTCCATCTCCTGGCCGAGCGCGAGTTCGCGGATCTCGTCACGGCCGACGGCCATGAATTCTTCCTTGGGGCCGTAGTTCCAGCCGTAGGTGGCGTCAGGGGTGTACATATCGGCGAGCGGCTTCCAGTCGCCGAGCTTCTCGCACCGTTCGTTCTCCGCCACCCAGCGGCGCACCATCTCGTCGAGTTCGGCGCGGTCGAAACCTGTCATGGATATGTCCCTTTCGAAAAGGATCTGGCTGGATCGGTCGGTAGCTGTGTTCGTCGAGCGCAGGCGAGACGGGCGATCGGTCGACAGGCCGGCGCGGGAGCCGGTGCGCGGGCGGCGGTGTCGCACCGGCGCCCGCGGCCCGATTCGCTCAGTCGGTGTCGGCGACGAGCAGCAGGGCCTGGGTGGGGCAGTAGCGGACGGCGTTGTCGACATCGGCTTTCAGTTCCGGGCCCGGGTTCGGGTCGAGGATCTCCACCTGGCCGCGTTTGGGTACGGAGAAGACGTCCGGCGCTTCGGCGGCACAGACGGCGTGTCCTTGGCACAGGTCGAGATCGGCCACGATTTTCATGATGTGTGCTCCCTCGGCGTGGAGTGTGCGGGGCGGTTTCCGGGGACGGCGGGGCGTGGCGCTCCCGGGTCGGAACCTGCCCGGTCCGAGAACGAGTTCCTCCCGGATGGCGGGCGGTCGGCCCGTCGGGAAGACACATAGCTGGACATGTGTCTGGACGCTACCATCGACAGGTGTGCCCGACAACGATTCAGCGATTTTCCCAGAATCGGCGCCGAGGCCGTGGTGATTCACGAAGGTCGCGGGACATGCTTTCCTGACGGTTTCCCGCAGCATGAACGAGAACATGTTCTTGCGTGTCGGCGAGCGTCCGAATTATATTCCGTACACCTGTCCAGACACTTCCGGCGGAGCGATCCGGCGGCGAAGGAGCAGCCATGAGCGACCCGACCCCCGAGCCCACCGTGCGTGAACGCGGGCTGGCCAAGATGGCGGAGGTCTACGGATGGGAGTTCAAGGACGGCCCCGGCGACCATTTCGCCGTCACCGCCGACCACCTGTTCGCCGAGATCTGGTCGCGTCCCGGCCTCACTCTGCGCGACCGCAGGCTGCTGCTGCTCGGGGCGCTCACCGCCCAGGGCCTGTTCGATGTCGCCGGTATCCAGATCGGCGCCGCCCTGCACAACGAGGAACTCGACGAAACCCAGCTGCGCGAGATCGCGCTGTTCCTCTGCCACTACGTGGGCTGGCCGGCCGGCACCTCACTGGACCACGTGATCGGCGCCCAGCTCGACCAGCACGCCAAGAAGGCGAAGAAAGCCGCCGAGACCGGGCGCTGACGACCACGACCTTCCACCCGCCGGGACGCGCCACGGCCCGCCGGCCCCACCACAGACAAGGCACACGAGTATGCGTTTCGGCATCGTTCTGTTCACCAGTGACCGCGGGATCGCCCCCGCCGCCGCGGCCCGGGCCGCCGAGGACCACGGATTCTCCTCGTTCTACGTCCCCGAACACACCCATATCCCGGTGAAGCGCGAAGCCGCCCACCCCCAGACCGGCGACGCGTCGCTGCCCGACGACCGCTATATGCGCACCCTCGACCCGTGGGTCGCGCTCGCCACCGCCGCCGCGGTCACCGAACGGATCGAACTGGCCACCGCGGTCGCCTTGCCGGTCGAACACGATCCCATCACCCTCGCCAAGACCATCGCCTCGCTCGACCACCTCTCCGGCGGCCGGGTCACGTTGGGCGCCGGCTTCGGCTGGAACACCGATGAGCTGGCCGATCACGGCATACCCGGCAACAAACGGCGCACCGCGCTGCGGGAATACCTGGAGGCCATGCGGGCGCTGTGGCGTGAGGACGAGGCCGCCTACGACGGCGACTTCGTGAAGTTCGGGCCCAGCTGGGCCTGGCCCAAGCCGGTCGACCGTACCGTTCCCGTCCTGATCGGCGCGGCGGGTACCGAACGGACCTGCGCCTGGATCGCGAAACACGCCGACGGCTGGATCACCACCCCGGGGGAGAACGATATTTCCGGCAGTCTGGCGACGCTGAAGAAGGCATGGGCCGACGCCGGCCGCGAGGGTGCGCCGCGGGTGGTTGCCCTGGATTTCAAGCCCGATCCCGAACGCCTGGCGTCCTGGGCCGCCGACGGTGTCACCGATGTGCTGTACGGCTTGCCGGACAAGGGCGAACCGGAGGTGCGTGCCTATCTCGAACGGCTGGCTGGCAAACTGCGGAGCATGAATTCGATCACCGAGACGGGCGAGGACAGCTAGTGCGGATAGCCCTGTTGTCCTACCGCAGCAAGCCTCATTGCGGTGGGCAGGGGGTCTACGTGCGCCGCCTCAGCGCCGGACTGGCCGAACTCGGCCACGACGTGGAGGTCTTCTCCGGTCAGCCCTATCCCGCCGACCTGGATCCGCGCGTAACCCTGACCGAGGTGCCCAGCCTGGACCTCTATCGCGACGAGGACCCCTTCCGCACGCCGCACCCCCGCGAGATCCGGGACCGGATCGATCTGCTCGAACTGGCCACCATGTGGACCGCCGGCTTCCCGGAACCGCGCACCTTCAGCCTGCGCGCGGCCCGGCTGCTGCGGACGCGGGTCCACGATTTCGACGTCGTGCACGACAACCAATGTCTCGGCAGTGGGCTGCTCGATATCGCGAAACGGCTGCCCCTGGTCGCCACCGTGCACCATCCCATCACCAAGGACCGCGAGGTGGACCTGGCGGCGGCCGTCTGGCGGCGCAAACCCCTCGTGCGCCGCTGGTACGGCTTCCTGGGTATGCAGCAGCGCATCGCCCGGCGGATCCCCGATCTGCTCACCGTCTCCTCGTCGTCGGCCACCGATATCACCGACGATTTCGGTGTCGATCCCGGACAGATCGATGTCGTGCCGCTGGGTGTGGACACCGAACTGTTCGCGCCGCGTGGCCCGCGGGTGCCGGGCCGGATCGTCGCCGTCGCCAGCGCCGACAAACCCCTCAAGGGCATCACCCATCTGCTGCAGGCGCTGACCCGGCTGCGGATCACCCACCGGGTGGAATTACAGCTGGTGGCGAAACTGGAGCCCAACGGGCCCACCGAGAAGCAGATCGCCGAACTCGGCCTCTCCGATATCGTCACGGTCCGCGCCGGGCTCACCGATACCGAACTCGCCGAGGTGCTGGCGTCGGCGGAGATCGCCTGCATCCCGTCCCTCTACGAGGGGTTCTCGCTGCCCGCGGTGGAGGCCATGGCGTCGGGGACCCCGCTGGTGGTCAGCCGCACCGGTGCGCTCCCGGAGGTCGTCGGCGAGCCGGGCGTCTGCGCCGAACTCACCGAACCCGGCGATTCCGCCGAACTGGCCCGGGTGATCGGGCAGCTGCTGGATTCCCCGCAGACCCGGCAGCGGATGCAGACCGCCGCCCGGGACCGCGCCGTCTCGGTGTTCAGCTGGGAGTCGGTGGCCGCACAGACCGTGCAGGTGTACGAGCGGGCCATCGCCCGGCACACCGGATCGGCAGAATTCATCTCAGGAGGCGCCTCGTGCTGACCGTCGACTTCGACCGCGCCGGAATCGGTCCGGGCACCCGGGTCATCGATGTGGGGTGCGGAGCCGGCCGGCACTCGTTCGAGGCCTACCGCCGCGGCGCCGACGTGGTCGCCTTCGACCAGGACGCCCCCGAACTCGCCGGGGTCGCCACCATGTTCGAGGCCATGGCGCAGGCCGGGGAGGCGCCCGCCGGGGCGAAAGCCGAAGCCGTCCAGGGTGACGCGCTCGACCTGCCCTACGGCGCAGGGGAATTCGACGTCGTCATCGCCTCGGAGATCCTGGAACATGTGCCCGCCGACGACGCCGCCATCGCCGAACTGGTGCGGGTGCTGCGCCCGGGCGGGCAGCTGGTGGTGACCGTGCCGCGATGGCTGCCCGAGCGGGTGTGCTGGGCGCTGTCGGACGAGTACCACGCGAACGAGGGCGGGCATATCCGCATCTACAAGGCGGACGAACTGCGGGACAAGATCACCGCGCGCGGCCTGCGGCACACCCACCGCACCCATGTGCACGCCCTGCACTCACCGTACTGGTGGATCAAATGCGCGGTGGGCGTACACAAGACCGAGCATCCGCTGGTCCGTGCCTACCATCGGATGCTGGTGTGGGACATGATGAAACAGCCGGCGCTGACCCGGACGGCGGAGCGCCTGCTCGACCCGCTGGTCGGCAAGAGCGTGGCGTTGTACTTCAGCAAGCCGGCGGTGACCCGTGCCGGCGGGTGAACTCCCCTCGGTCCCTTCGGTTCTCACCCGCCGCCAGATCCTGCAGACCGCGCAGTCCATCGCCGCCGCGCAGGAACCCGACGGTGCGATCCCGTGGTTTCCCGGCGGACACACCGACCCCTGGGATCACATCGAATCGGCGATGGCGCTCACCGTCGCGGGGCTGCGCGACGAAGCAGTCGCCGCCTACACCTGGTCGGCGCGCACCCAGCGCCCCGACGGGTCGTGGCCCCGGCAGTTCCGCGCCGGCGAGATCGAGGACCCGGCCACCGATGTGAACTTCTGCGCCTATCTCGCCACCGGTGTCTGGCACTATCTCGCGGTCACCGGCGATACCGCGTTCGCGGCCGATCTGTGGCCGGTGGTGGCCGCCGCGATCGACCTGGTCGTCGCGAGCCAGGGTGAGCACGGTGAGATCTATTGGCTGCGTGACGGCGACAAGGTCCTGCCCGAGGCGCTGGTGACCGGTTCGGCCAGTATGTACCACAGCATCGGCGCCGCCCTGGCGCTCGCGCGCCGGCTCGGCGATCCCCGCCCGGAGTGGGCGACCGCGCGCGACCGGCTCGGCACCGCACTGCGCGACCATCCGCAGGTGTTCACCCCCAAGGACCGCTATTCCATGGACTGGTACTACCCGGTCCTGGGCGGGGCGCTGCGCGGTCGGGCGGGGCACGACCGTATCGCCGAACGCTGGGACACCTTCGTGGTCGGCAATATCGGTATCCGCTGTGTCAGCGACCGGCCCTGGGTCACCGGCGCCGAAACCTGTGAACTCGTCCTGTCCCTCGACGCCCTGGGCGACCGCGACCGCGCTCTGAGCCTGCTGGCGAGCATTCAGCATCTCCGGGAGACCGACGGCTCCTACTGGACCGGGCTGGTGTACGCGGACGGGAAACGCTGGCCGGTGGAACGCACCACCTGGACCGGCGCCGCGGTGATCCTGGCCGCGGACGCCCTGTCCCGGACCACGGGCGGCAACGGAATCTTCCGTGATCTCGCCGCAGACGCCGTCCCGGGGCACTCGATCGCGGTGCGGGTCAGCGGGTAATAGACGAGCTTTTGTCCGCGCTGATATGCTCACGCCCCGTGAGTGGCGGGGGGTTCGACATTTTCGGTAGCCGGACGCGGGACAGTGATAACTCGTCGTCTCCGGGCGATTCGAGCCCGAGGCGCTGATGGCGACAGAGTTCTCGGTCGATCTGGACCATCTCGATCAGGTTGTTGCTCGATTATCCGGGTTGGCAGGTTATCTCACCGATCAACTCGACCAGATCGACGATCGGGTGGCGACGCTGCGCGGCACCGGATGGGAAAGCGTAGCGGCGCGGGCATATTCGGACGCGCATCGAGTGTGGGCGGATGGCGCGCGAGAGTTCGTCGAAGGCGTACAAGGTATGCGTGATGCCCTGAAGGCAGCGCACGAGGCCTATACCGAGGCGGCGGATGTGAACTCGCGGATGATGCGTGGTGACTCCTGAATGGGCATCACGGTCGATCCGCAGACCTACTACAACGCGGCGACGAAGTGCGCAAAAGTAAACAGTGAACTTCTCACCGCGTTCTCGGAGCTGTGGCAGGACCTGAACGGTTCCGGCCAGATGGCCGGCAGTTACGACAAAGTACAGGCCTGGGCGGCGGCCTACGACGAGAACGCGATGGATCTGCTGAGCACCTGCGCCTCGCTGTCCAATGCCCTCGCCAATTTCTCCAACGTACTGAACACCGCGGGTAACAATTGGATGCAGGCGAATTGGAACGCCAATCCGAATTCCGCGAAAGGGCCCGCGCCCACACCGCCCTTTCATGTTCCGCAGGGGTTGGTTTTCCGGAACGGCGTGGAACCGCCGCCCTCGTGCTTCGGTGGCTCGGCGAAGGGTTTGGACACCAGTGTTCCGGGACTGGTGGACCAGGTCCGGTACGCGGTGCCCAACGGCGACCGTGATCGTCTGCAATCCGCCCAGGACTCTTGGAAGAAGTTCGCGGAGGCCGCGGCTGTCAAGAACGCGGCCGACGAGATCAAGAAGATCATCGGGACGTTCCACGAGGCGAACACAGCAGCACCGGACCTTGCGGATATCGAGAATCATCTCACGACATTGTCGAGTGGTGCGGCAGCCGTGGCATCGGTTTCCCTGTCGTTGTCCGGTGCGGTCGGTGAGCACCGGACCGAATTGGTGGCCTTCCGCGCGGATCTGGACCATCAGGTCAACGACCTGATGAAGGACCTGTTCTGGATTGCGGTGGGAACGGTCGCGGTGGTCGCGCTGACCGAGATCTTGACCGTGGGTGTGGCGACTCTCGGCCCGGCCGAAGCCGAAGCGGCCGCCGGGACGGCTGCCGGCGCGGCGGCGGTGACGCGGGCCGCCGGGGGGATCCGCGACCTCTGGAACATCTGCCGCTTGTTCCAGGTGCTGGAGATCGGCGTAGGAGTTGCGGCACTCGTGGCCGTGGCTCAGCCGCTCGAAATTCAGAGTAAGTTGAACGAGATCGCGGCCCTGGTGGCTGCCGGAGTTGCCGGTGCCTTCGTGGCGGAGATGGCGAAGGGCGGCAAGCAGCGAGTCGCGGATACGGGAATCGAAAACGAAATGCGTGACCTGATGGGACGGGAACAGCTGAGTGAATGCGGGGCGTTGGCGAGGTTGTTCGACGAGGCGAAGTCGTCGAGTGATCGCAAGCGATTGCAGCGGATCAAGGCTACGCAGAAGTATTACGACTGTCGTCATTCCAGCGGGGGCGGGGGCCGCTAGTGCCGTTGCCGGATTCCGGTTCCGAGGAGGTAAGAGTGCACGGAGCAGGTGCGGAGGACCAGTCGCAGAAAGCGGCATTACGGTCGACTGATCCACGGCGGCAATTCGACGCGCTGATCGCGCTGACCAAAGCCGGTGGAACCGGAGCGGTTCCGGATATCCTGCCGGTGTTCGGGGCGCGTGACGACGAGGTGCGGGCCGCGGCGGTCCGAGCGGTCGGATACCTGGGCGGCGACCGGCCCGCCGCAGTCGGGCCGTCCCTTGTGGCGATGCTTGCCGATGCCGACGAAGTCGTCCGCGCCGAAGCTGTAGAAGCTTTCGGCACTGTGCACTACGAACCCGCGGTCGACGAGTTGATCAGGATGTTGCGGGAAGACGACGCGTGGCTGGTGCGGGCGTCGGCAGCGGAAACGCTGGGGCACTACCCGGGGCGGGCGGGACGCGAACTGCTCGCCTGTATACGGGACGACGACGAGGAGATACCGGTCTGCCGTTATGCGCTCGAATCGCTGCTGCAATCCGACGAATCGTTGATGCGGTCCGAGATCTCCGCGCTGGTCGAGGAGTACGGGGATGATCCCGAGTTCGGGGCGGACGTCCGGATGGTCGCGTATCGCCTCGGTGACCGCGCGCAACTCGGGATCGTGGCGGAGCGTGTCGCCAGCATGGACGAGCACGCAGGCAGCTTGCTGCTGAACATGCTGGGCCGGCTCGCCGCGCATCCGGTTCCGCCGGCACTGGTCGACGATATGCCGGTCATCGACGGAATTTTGTCGGTAATCGCGCTTCGGTGGCCCTTGCAGCGACCCCATGTCGGATCGGTTCGTGACAGCTTGCCGTCGGCGCCGCCGGAATCCGGTGAGTGACCCCGCGGAAAGCGGGGCCGTGTTCCCTACGCCGTCCCGGTGGTTCGATACGGTGCCGAGCCGCCGGTAGGGCCGCTCGGCGCGGATATCACCGCCGGGACGGTGCAGGGGGCGTCAGAGTTCGGCGAGCTTGGGCACCACCGGGGCGAGTGTGTCCACCCACCCGGCGGGGGAGCCGCCGGGCGGCATGACGATGGCGGTGTGCACGCCGAGTTCGGCGTACCCCGCCATCTGGCGGACGAAATGGTCGTGGGCGGTGGGGTCCGGGCTGCCCGCCAGCACGGTTTTGCGGATCCGGTCGTAATCGGTGCCCAGATCGTCGCAGTGGCGGCGCAGCACATCGAGTTTGTGCGCGACTTCCTCGGTGCTCGAGGCGAACAGATTGCAGGCGTCGCCGTAGCGGGCCACCAGCCGCAGTGTGCGTTTCTCCCCGCCGCCGCCGATCAGCACGGTGGGCCGGTGCAGCGGTTGCGGCGAACACAGGGTTTCCGCCAGCTGATAGTGCTTGCCCTCGAACGGCCCGTTGTTCTGCGGATCCCACATCTGCGCGCAGATCCGCAGCGTCTCCTCCAGCCGGTCGAACCGTTCCCCGACCGGTGGATACGGCACCCCCAACCCGTGGTGTTCGCGTTCGAACCAGGCGGCCCCGATCCCGAGCGCGGCGCGGCCGCCGGAGAGCACATCGAGGGTGGTGACGATCTTGGCGAGCAGACCGGGATGCCGATAGGTCACGCCGGTGACCAGCAGGCCGAGTTCGAGTGTGGTGGTGTGGGCGGCCATGTACCCGAGGCTGGTGTAGCCCTCCAGCATGTTCGCCTCGGCGGGCAGCCCGGTCGGTTCGATCTGGAAGAAGTGGTCCATGAACGACAGCCAGGTCGCCCCGGCCGCCTCCGCTGCCGCGCCGACGAGTGCCAGTTCGCCGGCGATGGCGCCGGTACCGCCGTCGATCTCGAAGATCGGAATGTGCAACCCGAGTTCCATCGGATTCGTCTCCCCTTGCCGTGGTGGATTATCCGTCGCACACACGCTACGACCTGGAGAGCACTCCAGGTCAAGCCGTGGCGGGCGGGTCGTGAGGATGTGTCCGGCCCGATACCACGGTGTTCCGGTACGGGTTCGGTCGCGTCCCCCGGGCGCCCTGCCGGGTGCGGTTCCCAGGCACGGTCGATCATTTGAACCGGTCCGGTCCCAACCGAGGCGTAACCGCTGCTCGATAGTGTCGGTGCCCGCTGCGGACACCGAGACGGCGGGCTGCTGCGATCGATTTCAGCACCGAATGTCCGTTACTGTGCGCGCCAAGCACAACCTGAATGGTTACGAATGTTTACGACCCGCGAGGTACTCTTGCAGATTGCTGAAGCCCTGAAAACAGACCTCCGGAGGGTGGTCGCGATCCTGGAGGCCGACTATAGGGGTGGGATCGTTCGCCCCGCCGAGGTGATGGTCAACCGAGTGGTCGATCTAGATCACCGCAACGCCGGGTCACTGAATCGCACAGACATACCAGCAGATCAGAGGCTCCGGTCCAACGGCGTCAAAGAGTCGGATTTCCCGTTGCCGGCTCGTGTACTCCGCTTTGCCGTGCCTTTCACCAAGCAGGCCGCAGCGGAAGTGGCCGAACTGCGAACGTTCGCCAGGTGGCAGGCCGCCGCCGCAAACGCCATGATCGCCCGCCTGCGTGCATTGGGCAGGGAGCCGACACCGGAGGACTGGCTGGCGGAGTACCGGCGCCTGATGGATGAGCGGGACACGAAGAAACGCCTGGACCCCGACAGTCTGTTCGATACCCCGATCACCGACGACTATCCGAATATAGACCAATTCGGACCCGTCGTAGCCGGCGAGGGGAGCGTGTGGGACTTCGAAAAACGGCAGTATGTCGGAGGCTACCCGACACCGGCGAGTGAAAATTACAGGGAGATCGGTGAGCTGGCTGTGGCACGATTTCGTATCGCGGGTATCCCCGGGGACGAACTGCAAAACAGGGTACGCTTGTCAGGCGAAACGGAGGTCAACGGGAATCGAATTCTACGGGGGGAGAGCGCTGAACAGGCCATCCGTGACCACATAGAACGGGGCGCCGCACGCGGCTTCGATGTCAGTAACTGGAGATGGTCAGCGGTGACACCTGAGACCCCTGTCACGTTCACGGCAACCGAGGCCGACCGACGACTCATACTTCAGGATGCTGTCGACCAACTTGCCCGCCCTGGTGCGTTCACGACCGAGGAGTGGGCGGACGCCGCCTACAAACTCTTTCAGTCGCCGGAACGGAAGAACGGATCCGATGGGGTGATCAGAACCTATCTCGCCGCTGCCGCCGCATATCGTATGGGTCGGGTGCCGGTCTTTCCGCACGATATCGACCTGCGCGCGATGACAATGGAACAACGAGACTTTGTCAAGTATGTCGTGGATCACGATGCTTCGGCAGCCGGAGCGTGATCGCCGCCAACTGTCCGACGAGCAGTTGAAGATCGCCATGTTCTCCACGCGGTTGTCGCGCCACTATCTCACCGACCGCAGGCAGATGCGATCCGAGCGGTCGAGGTCGGTCTTGTGCCCGATTCCCGGAAGTCTCGCCGGGGCGCGGCCTCGTCTCCATCCGGATCTTCGAAGATGGGGAACCACCTGCATCACTGGACTGACAATGCCGTCGGAGCGCAGCGGGACCAGATCGACACGGTGAGTCAGATTCCGGATCTGGTCGTCGACGGCTCCGCCGCCGCTGCGCACGATCTCTCATACATGAAACCGCGGAATGAAGCGTTCAGGTGACTGGCTGCCTACGCGCGCGAGACGCCGATTTCCGATCGCATCCGACGAAGGTGTCTGGCTGGGTCGAGAAGGTTTTCACGCCGCGGAAAGGCGACTTGGCCTATTCGGTTCTCTTCCTTCGTTGCCGCAGCGTTGGGTGATCGCCACTCACGCCTTCGGCCGGCGGCGGTACCGCACCCGGCACGGCTGCTGCAGCTGTACGACCATCTTCGAGTGATCGTTGCGGTAGGTCTCCGACGGTTGCGCCATCTCGAATTCCCAATCCCGCAGCAGGACCGAGAAGATCGCCTTGAGCTGCATCAGCGCGAACGCGGCGCCGACGCAGCGGTGGCGTCCGGCCCCGAACGGGATCCAGGTCCAGCGGTTGACCAGGTCTTCCTGGTTGGGGTCGATATAGCGGCCGGGATCGAAACTGTCCGGGTTCGGGAAATCCTCGGGCAGCCGGTTGGAGATGGCCGGCGTCGCGGCCACGTGATCGCCGGGTTCGATCCGGTTCCCGCACACCTCGAATTCGCCCTGGGCGACCCGCATCAGGATGATCAGCGGGGGATGTAGCCGCAGCGTCTCCTTGAGCACCGCCTCCAGCTGCGGGATCTGGCGCAGGGCGTGAAAACTCACTTCCTGGCCGTCGGCATAGAGCTCGTCGAGTTCCTTCACGACGCCGGACAGCACTTCCGGATGCCGCAGCAGCTCGATCACCGACCAGGCGGCGGTCCCGGAGGTGGTGTGGTGGCCGGCGAACATCATCGAGATGAAGATGCCGGTGACCTCGCTGGCGCTGAAATGCGGGGTGCCGTCCTCTTTCTTCACCGAGACCAGCACATCGAGCAGGTCGCGGTCCTCCTTGTCGGCGGGCGGGTTCGCGATCCGCCCGTTCATGATCTCCTGGACGAGTTCGACCAGCGCGGCCCGGGATTCGTCGCGGATGCGGAAGCTCTCGATCGGCATGTACGGGTCCACATACGCCAGCGCGTCGGTGCCGCGTTCCAGGTTGTGGTAGAGGTGCGCGAACCGGCTGTCGAGTTCCTCGCGGAACTTGGTCCCGATCAGGCAGGCCGAGGAGGTGTAGATGGTGAGTTCGGCGAAGAAGTCGAGGAGATCGATTTCGCCCTCGTCGCCCCAGCCCGCCAGCATCCGGTCGACCTCTTTTTCGATGGTCGCCGCATGTCCGCGCATCTGGTCGCCGCGCAACGCGGAGTTGTGCAGCATCTCCTTGCGCCGTTCGGGGCTGGCGTCGAAGACCACGCCCTCGCCGAAGATCGGTTTCATGAAGGGGTAGGCGGCGGCCTGGTCGAGGTCCTCGTCGGCGGCGCGGAAGAAGAATTCGTTCGCTTCGGCGCCGGTGAGCAGGACGACGTGGCGTCCGGCGAGCTCGAACTGGCCGACGTCACCGCATTCCTCCCGGACCCGGCGCATGAGCGCGATCGGGTCGGTACGGAATTCGTCCAGGTGGCCGTGTTCGTGTTCGCCTCCGGACACCCGCGGTGGTTTCACCGAAGTCATGTGGAAATCCTTCCCCAGATTGCTGTCCAGGATCTATGGTAGACACCTGTCTGGACAGTACTACGGGGTATTGCGCGCAAGCAAGGCGTGGCACCTCTCTCCGCCCTCGGCGCGCTGTCGGGATGCCATACTGTCCGGACAGCTGTACGGAATAGTGTTCGGCCGAGAAGAGGCGAGCGAGAACAGGTCCATGAGCGGAAACCAGACCCTGTGGGGACGCGGCGCCGTGATCGTCGGCGCCACCAGCGGTATCGGCTACGCCGTCGCGCACGCCCTGGCCGGACACGGCGCCGGCGTAGTGGTCAACGGACGCAACGCCCCCGCGGTCGAACGCACCGTCAACTCCCTGACCCTCGCCGGTCACCGCGCGCTCGGCGTCGCCGGCAGCGCCGCCGACGAATCCACCGCCACCGAACTCGTCGACACCTGCGTACGCACCTTCGGCGCCGTCGACGTACTCGTCAACTGCGCCGGAATCGCCGAACCCGCCGGCTCCTCCATCCTCGACGTCAGCACCCGCGACTGGCGTGCCCTGCTCGACTCCCACCTCACCACCACGTTCAACACCTGCCGTGCCGCCGCCCCGAAAATGGTCGCCCAGGGCCGCGGCAGCATCATCAACACCAGTTCCTTCGCCTACCTCGGCGACTACGGCGGCACCGGGTACGCCGCCGGGAAGGGCGCGGTCAACTCCCTCACCCTCGCCATCGCCGCCGAACTGGCCGAACACAAGGTCCGCGCCAATGTCGTCTGCCCCGGCGCCAAAACCCGGCTTTCCAGCGGGTTCGCCTACGAAGCCAAGATCATGGAACTCTACCGCCGCGGCATGCTCGACGAGATCAGCAAGAACGCCGCCCTCGACGCCCCACCCACCGACTACGTCGCCCAGCTGTACCTGTACCTCGCCGGGACGGCCGCCGAACGGGTCACCGGGCAGATCTTCGTCGCCGCAGGGGGATTCGTCGGCCGCTACGACCGCCCGACCCCCAGCATCCTCGGCTTCCGCGACCACAACGACACCCCGCCCTGGACCCAGGACGAACTGCACCGCATGATCGGCGGCCCCGACGCCGAGGCCGGGCAGTGACCGAATTCCCCGAACTCGGCTGCTACGGTCTCGCCGGTCACGCCACCGATCCGCATCTCCTGCTCGACGAAGCCCGCGCCGCCGAACGCCTCGGCCTCGGCGCCATGTTCCTGTCCGAACGGTTCAACACCAAAGAAGCCTTCGCTCTCGCCGCCGCCGCGGGCGCGGTCACCGCCGACCTCGGTCTCTGCACCGCCGCCACCAACCACAACACCCGCCACCCCCTGATCACCGCCGCCGGCGCGGTCACCCTGCACCGGCTCACCCGCGGCCGCTACAGCCTCGGCCTCGGTCGCGGATTCGGCGCCCTCTTCGACGCGATCGGCCTACCCCGGATCACCTCCGCCCAACTCCGCGACGCCACCGAGATCTACCGCCGCCTGTGGCGCGGCGACACCGTCGTCGGACACGACGGACCCGCCGGGAAATACCCGATCCTGCACCTCGACCCCACCTACGACGAAGCCATCCCGGTCACCCTCACCGCGATCGGCACCAACACCCTGCGCCTGGCCGGGCAGATCGCCGACGCCGTCGTGCTGCACACCTTCTTCACCGACGACACCACCGCTCGCGCCGTGCGGACCGTCCGTGCCGCCGCCGCGGACGCCGGCCGGGACCCGGCGTCCATCCGCATCTGGTCGGTGCTGGCCGTGGTCGACGACACCCAGGGCGAATCGGCCCGGCTGCGCAAACTCGTCGGCCGCCTCGGCACCTACCTGCAGGGTTACGGCGACATCCTGGTCCAGGTCAACGACTGGGACCCGCAGATCCTCGCCGACTTCCGGGCGCATCCCCTGGTCACCGGCGCCGGAGGCGCCCTCGATGCCGTAGCCGACGACACCACCCTCGCGGCAGTGGAAGAACTGCTCCCCGCGGAATGGACGGCCGCCTCCGCCACCGGCACCCCCGAACAGTGCGCGACCCGGATCGCCGACCAGTTCGCCGCCGGCGCCGACGGCGTGATCCTGCACGGCAACACCCCCACCGAACTCGCACCGGTTCTCGACGCGTGGCGGCGCCACCGCGACCCCGGCCGGTTCGCCCACCTGCCGGCCAATCCGGGCAGGAGCCACCGATGACCGCCCCCACCGATATCGCCGACCTCACCCCCGAATGGCTCACCGCCGCCCTCGGCCGTCCCGTCACCGCCGTGTCCGCCGAAGCCGTCGGCACCGGACAGATCGGCACCGTGCACCGGCTGTGGCTCACCGGCGACCGTGTCCCGCCGCGGCTCCTGGCCAAACTCCCCGCCGCCGACCCCGGCGTGCGTGCCATGCTGGCCGGCGCCTACCGCCAGGAAGTCCGCTTCTACACCGAGATCGCCGCCACGGTCGCGGTCCGCACCCCGCGCTGCCACCACGCCGAGATACACGGCGACGGCGCCGAATTCGTACTGCTGCTGGAAGACCTGGCCCCCGCACACCAGGGCGACCAGATCGGCGGCTGCCCAGTAGCCAACGCCCACCCCGCCGTCGCCAACCTGGCGGGACTGCACGCCCCCCGCTGGTGTGACGACTCTTTGCTCGATATCGAGGGCTTCAGCCGCAACGGCCCGGAAGAAGCCGACACGCTGCGCGAACTCTACGGGCCCACCACCGACATCTTCCTCGACCGCCTCGGGGACCGCCTTCCCGCCGCCGACCACGAGACCGTACGCGCCTGCGGTGAGGTCATCGCCGACTGGCTGGTCGCCCGCCCCGAACGCTTCGGGCTGGTGCACGGCGACTACCGGCTGGACAACCTGCTGTTCGACGCCGCCGACCCACCCCGGGTGACCGCCGTCGACTGGCAGACCGTCAACCTCGGCCTACCTGCCCGCGATCTCGCCTATTTCATCACCACCGGCCTGGACCCGGAACCCCGGCGGGCCGCCGAACAGGATCTGGTCGCCACCTACCACCGGCGGCTCACCGACCTCGGCGTCACCGGCTACACCGTCGAGGACTGCTGGCAGGACTACCGCTTCGCCGCCCTGCAGGGCCCGCTGGTCGCGGTGTTCGGCGCCGTCTACGGCACCCCCTCCGAGCGCGGCGACGCCATGTTCGCCGCCATGATCCGCCGCAGCTGCGCCGCCATCCGAGACCTGGACTCGCTCACCCAGCAACCGGCACCGCTGTAGTCACCCCCGCCCGGTAGCCACCACCGCGTAACCGCGCGGTGGTTCCGCTATCGCGAGCAGGGGAGGTGCGGGCCGCGGACGCCGACCCCGGAGGCCCCCCACACACGCCGTCCGCACGGGATTCCGGCGTGCACGTCGACACCGCCCTGCGGCAGGTCCGTGAACGCTTCGACAGCGAAAAGATCACTACGCTCGGCCCCGGCCGCAGAGCAGGATGCGCGAACAGGGACTGCGGGGCCACGGCAGCGCACTCGCCAGGCGAACCGGTACGCCCGCGCCGAGGTTCACCGGCGTTCGCGCACAGCACGTCGGCGCGGCCCGGCCGCCCGTATCAGGATCCGGTACGTCTCGTCGGCGGGCGCGGAGCCGGGCAGGGGAGTAGCGCGCCGTGATCCGCTGCCCGGTTCCCCGCACTCCGCAGCCTGCCCGAGCATGAGGAATAACCCGGCGTCCCCCTCGGTTCAGGTAGATGCAAACGCATAGAACCTACGGTGGGAGTGACACACGATGCAGTTCGGAATCTTCTCGGTCAGCGATATCACCCGCGACCCGGTGACCGGCGTGACGCCCAGCGAGGCCGAACGGATCGACGCGATCGTGCAGATCGCGCGCAAAACCGAAGAGGTCGGCCTCGACGTCTTCGCCATCGGCGAGCACCACAACCCGCCGTTCTTCTCGTCCTCACCCACCACCCTGCTCGGCCATATCGCCGCCACCACCGAGCGACTGATCCTCACCACGGCGACCACCCTGATCACCACCAACGACCCGGTGAAGATCGCCGAGGACTACGCCATGCTGCAGCACCTGTCCAAGGGACGCATGGACCTCATGCTCGGGCGCGGCAACACCGGCCCCGTCTACCCCTGGTTCGGTAAGGACATCCGCGCGGGCCTGCCGCTGGCTCTGGAGAACTACAACCTCCTGCACCGGCTGTGGCGCGAGGACGTCGTCGACTGGGAAGGCAGCTACCGCACCCCGCTGCAGGGCTTCACCGCCACCCCGCGGCCGCTCGACGGTGTGCCGCCCTTCGTCTGGCACGGCTCCATCCGCACCCCGGAAATCGCCGAACAGGCCGCCTACTACGGCAACGGTTTCTTCGCCAACCACATCTTCTGGCCCACCGCCCACTCGCTGCAGCTCATCGAGTTCTACCGGCAGCGTTTCGAACACTACGGGCACGGCACCAAGAAGCAGGCCATCGTCGGACTCGGTGGACAGGCCTATATCGCCAAGAAATCCCAGGACGCCTGGAACGAATTCCGCCCCTACTTCAACGAAGCCCCCGTCTACGGTCACGGCCCCTCCCTGGAGGACTTCGCCGAAATGACCCCGCTGTCGGTCGGCAGCCCGCAGGAGATCATCGACAAAACCCTCACCTTCCACGACACCTTCGGTGACTACCAGCGTCAGCTGTGGCTGATGGACCACGCCGGACTGCCACTGAAAACCGTACTCAA
The DNA here is from genome assembly GCF_040609955.1 of Nocardia sp. NPDC004568. Lineage (NCBI taxonomy): Bacteria > Bacillati > Actinomycetota > Actinomycetes > Mycobacteriales > Nocardiaceae > Nocardia > Nocardia sp. NPDC004568. The sequence continues at coordinate 12,913 of NZ_JBEXLL010000004.1, read as the reverse complement.
CCAGCTCGACCTGCTCGGCGAGGAAGTCGTGCCGGTCCTGCGCAAGGAACTGGAAGCCCGCCGCGACCCGGAATCGGCCCCCGCCCCCACCCACCGGGCCCGCGTCGCCGCCGAATACGGCGACGGGCCCGCCCGGCAGGCCCGCCCCCACGCCAACCAGGGCGACAACCTGGCCGGCGCCAGCCCCTACCAGGACACCGCGAAAACCCTGGCCGACAAGTGACCAGAACCAGCGGTCGGCTCGCCAACGACGCCTGGGAAGCCGTACTCACCGCGCACGCGGTACTGATGAAACAGTTCGCAGCCCAGGACGTGTGGCACGGACTCACCATGCGCGAATACGACGTCCTCTACACGCTGTCCAAATGCCCCGAACCCATCCGTCCCGCCGAACTCAACCGGCACGTCCTGCTCACCCAGCCCGCGCTGTCGCGGATGGTGGACCGGCTCGTCGACCGCGGCCTCGTGCAACGCACCCCCGACCCGCACGACGGCCGCGGGGTCCGGCTCTCGCTCACCGACGAGGGCCGGACCCGGCAGCGCCGCGTCGGCGGCCGCCACGCCGTCGGCGTCGCCCGCGCCCTCACCAGCGCCCTCACCGACGACGAACTACGCACCCTCGAACAGCTCTGCGGCAAACTCGCCGACACCACGCAAAGGAACGAGATATGAACACCACCAACGGCCAGGGCACGACCCCCTACCGGCTGGTCGTGGTCAGCGGCGGCACCAGCAACCCGTCCTCGACCCGCATGCTCGCCGACCGGGTCGCTGCCCGCGTCGGTACCCTCGCCCGCCACCGCGGCGCCACCGCCACCGTGCAGGTCATCGATCTGCGCGAACTCGCCACCGAGATCACCACCGCGCTCGTCTCCCAGCTCATGGGACCCAAGATGACCGCCGCCGTCGAAACACTCGCCGCCGCCGACGGCCTGATCGTCGCCGCCCCCGTCTACAAAGCCGCACCCAGCGGCCTGCTCACCTCCTTCTTCCACGTCCTCGACAACGACCTGCTCATCGCCAAACCGGTCGTCCTCGCCGCCACCGCCGGCACCTCCCGCCACGCCCTGGTCGTCGACGAACAGATGCGCGCCCTGTTCGCGTTCCTGCGCACCATGACCGTGCCCACCTCCCTGTTCGCCGCCGCCGAGGACTGGAGCGACCCCGGCCTCGACAAACGCATCGACCGCGCCGCCCTCGAACTGGTGCTGCTCATGGAGAGCGGATTCGCGCACAAGGTCAAAGACGAATCGTGGACCAGTTACCAGCACAGCTTCGGCAGCGCCGGCGGCAGCGAAACCACCGTCGACCTCGACACCGACCTCATGAGACTGGCCGCCGGCGGGGGAGCCCCGGTGACACCGCGGGCCTGACCCCGGCCCCGGGCGCCGCGCAGTCCGCGGCGCCGGGAGCGGCCGCCCCATCGGCACACGTCACCGCCGAGAACCCACCGGCGCGCGTGTTAGTTTGCTGCGGTGGCCGCACCCGCCGAAACCATCGACCAGGTCACGCGCTATCTCGACCTCGCCGGCGTCTTCGCCTGCGCGATGCTCGGCGGCGCCGTATCCCGCACCGAGAAACTCGACCTGTTCGGGTTCCTGGTGGTCGGTATCGTCTCCGGCCTCGGCGGCGGCATCATCCGCGACACCCTCCTCCAGCAAGGTCCCCCGGTAGCCCTCACCGACTACGCCTACCTGCCCACCGCCGTAGCCGGCACTCTCATCTCGTTCCTCATCCATCTCAGTGAACACGCCTGGGATCGCCTCTTCACCGCCCTCGACGCCGCCGTCATCGGATTCTGGGCAGTCACCGGCGCACAGAAAACCCTCGCCGCCGGCCTCGGCTGGCTCCCCGCCGTACTGCTCGGCATCACCACCGCCGTCGGCGGCGGCGCCACCCGCGACGTCCTCCTGCGCCGGGTCCCGGCCGTCTTCGGCGGCAATGGTCTCTACGCCACCGTCGCCGCCGTGGTCGCCGGCACCATGGTCGTCTGTACCTACCTCGGCGCACCGGCGATCGGCATCGTCGCCGGCATCGTATTCTCCCTGGCTCTCCGTCTCGCCGCCGTCCGCTACGGCTGGGGCCTGCCCAACGGCCTGGACTGGCAACCGCACACCCGCCTGGCCGCCGCCGTCCGCGGCGTCCGCACCACCCGCCGTGGCCGAACCCGCGACACCGGCGCCGAGGACAGCAGCTGACACCCGACCCCGAGCAGAGAGGCACTACCGATGAATCGTGACGCCGCCACTGTTCTGACCGGCCTGGACGCCGCCCGCGACGAGATCGAGCACCACTACCGCGACCTGCACGCCCACCCCGAACTCGGCATGAGCGAACACCGCACCGCCACCCTCGCCGCCACCGCGCTACGCGAATACGGCTACGACGTCACCACCGGCATCGCCGGCACCGGAGTCACCGGCGTCCTGCGCAACGGCCCCGGCCCCACCGTGCTGTTGCGCGCCGATATGGACGCCCTCCCGGTGCGGGAAGCCACCGGCCTGCCCTACGCCTCCACCGCCACCGTCGACCGTGACGGCGTCGCGCAACCGGTCATGCACGCGTGCGGACACGACGTCCACGTCGCCTGCCTCCTCGGATCCGCCCGCCTGATGGCCGCGGCCCGGCACGCCTGGCACGGCACGCTCATCGCGCTGTTCCAGCCCTCGGAAGAGAACGGCGACGGCGCCCGCGCCATGGTCGCCGACGGACTCACCGGCACGATCCCCGCCCCCGACGTCGTCCTCGGCCAGCACGTCCTGCCCTATCCCGCGGGCTCCGTCGGCACCTGCCCCGGACCGTTCCTGTCCGCCGCCGACAGCCTCCGCGTCACCCTGCACGGCCGCGGTGCCCACGGCTCCCAACCCCAGGCCTCCGTCGACCCGGTCGTCATGGCGGCCATGTGCGTGCTGCGCCTGCAGACGGTGGTTTCCCGGGAGATCGCGCCCACCACCCCCGCGGTCGTCACCGTCGGCAGTATCCACGCCGGTACCGGACCCAACCTCATCCCCGACGACGCCGTCCTGGAAATCAATGTCCGGACCTACGAGCCGGAAGTCCGCGAGCACGTCCTCAACGCCATCGAACGGATCGTGCGTGCCGAGGCCGCCGGTGCCGGTGCTCCCCGGGAACCCGAATTCGAGCGGATCACGACCTTCCCGCCGACCGTCAACGACCCCGGAACCACCCGCCGGGTCGCCGCGGCCTTCGCCACCGCCTTCGGCGCCGCCGCCCACACCATCGAGCCCCAGACCGCCAGCGAGGACATCAGCGAAATACCCGCCGCCTTCGGCGTCCCGTTCACCTACTGGGGCCTCGGCGGCACCGATCCGGCCGCCTTCGCCGAAGCCGCCGAAAAAGGCACCCTCTTCCAGGACATACCGGTCAATCACAGCTCCCGCTTCGCGCCCGTCCTGCAACCCACCCTCGACACCGGAGTCACCGCCCTCGTCGTCGCCGCACTCGCCTGGCTCGGCGTCGGCACCCCACCCCCGGGAACTGGGCAACCCGGGCACGATATGGGACGATCGGCCACGTGACCAGCAGACCCACCGCGGAGCAACACCTCCGCGACCTCGCGCTGTTACGCCGCGTCCGCGATCGGATGGACCGTGAATACGCGCAACCACTCGACGTCGAAGCGCTCGCCCGCGGGGTCAACATGTCCGCCGGACACCTCAGCCGCCAGTTCCGGCTCGCCTACGGCGAATCCCCCTACGGCTACCTCATGACCCGCCGCATCGAGCGCGCGATGGCCCTGCTGCGCCGCGGCGACCTCACCGTCACCGAAGTCTGCTTCGCCGTCGGCTGCTCCTCACTGGGCACCTTCAGCACCCGCTTCACCGAACTCGTCGGTATGCCGCCCAGCGCTTACCGGCGGCAACACGCCGACGCCACCGCCGGCATCCCGTCCTGCACCGCCAAACAGGTGACCAGACCGATCAGGAATCGAGAAGCCCCGGTAACCAGCCCGCAGTTAGCGTGATCGGCATGGACATCACCATTCACGCCAGCTACCTGCCCCAGGACGATCCCGAAGCCGCCATCGGGTTCTACCGCGACACCCTCGGCTTCGAGATCCGCAACGACGTCGGCTACAACGGCCTGCGCTGGATCACCGTCGGCCCCGTCGGCCAACCCGGAACCTCCATCGTCCTGCACCCGCCGGCCGCCGACCCCGGCATCACCGACGAGGAACGCAAAACCATCGCCGAAATGATGGCCAAGGGCACCTACGCCGGTATCAACCTCGCCACCGAAGACCTCGACGGCACCTTCGAACGCCTCCAGGCCGGTGACGTCGAAGTGGTCCAAGAGCCGACCGAACAGCCCTACGGCATCCGCGACTGTGCCGTCCGCGATCCCGCGGGCAATATGATCCGCATCCAGCAACTGCGCTGACGGGCGACCCGAGCACACCGGCCGGCCCGCCCGTCGAACGGGCCGGCCGGTAACACTCGACCGCCGGGAACCGAACAGGCCGATGTCGACGACCGCACCAGAGGGAGACAGATGAGCACCGCCACGAAGACCGGTACGCGGACGTCCGCGCCACACGCCGCCGACAGCCACGACCTCATCCGGGTACAGGGCGCGCGCGTGAACAACCTCAAAGACGTCAGCGTGGAGATCCCGAAGCGCCGACTCACCGTCTTCACCGGCGTCTCCGGTTCCGGTAAGAGCTCCCTGGTCTTCGCCACCATCGCCGCCGAATCCCAGCGGATGATCAACGAAACCTACAGTGCCTTCGTCCAAGGTTTCATGCCCACCCTGTCGCGGCCCGACGTCGACCTGCTCGAAGGCCTCACCACCGCCATCATCGTCGACCAGGAACGCATGGGCTCCAACCCCCGCTCCACCGTCGGCACCGCCACCGACGCCAACGCCATGCTGCGCATCCTGTTCAGCCGCCTCGGCGACCCCCATATCGGTTCACCCAACGCCTACTCCTTCAATATGCCGTCGGTGACCGCCAGCGGCGCCATCACCGTCCAGCGCGGTGCCAAAACGGTCGCCGAGAAAGCCACCTTCAGCCGCCTCGGCGGCATGTGCCCCCGCTGCGAAGGCATGGGCTCGGTCACCGACTTCGACCTCACCGCCCTCTACGACGACAGCCTCTCCCTCAACGAGGGCGCCCTCACCATCCCCGGCTACAGCATGGACGGCTGGTACGGCCGCATCTTCCGCGGCTGCGGCTACTTCGACCCCGACAAGCCGATCAAGAAGTTCACCAAGAAACAACTGCACGACCTGCTCTACAAAGAGCCCACCAGGATCAAGGTCGAAGGCATCAACGTGACCTACGAAGGCCTCATCCCGCGCATCCAGAAGTCCTTCCTGTCCAAAGACGTCGACGCCATGCAACCCCACATCCGGGCCTTCGTCGAACGCGCCGTCACCTTCACCACCTGCCCCGAATGCGGCGGCACCCGGCTCACCAAGGAAGCCCTCGCCTCCAAGATCAACGGCAAGAACATCGCCGACCTGTGCGCCATGCAGATCAGCGATCTCGCCGACTGGGTCCGCGCACTCGACGAACCGTCGGTCGCCCCACTCCTCAAAGGTCTGCAGCATCTGCTCGACTCGTTCACCGATATCGGGCTCGGCTACCTCTCCCTGGAACGCCCCTCCGGCACCCTGTCCGGGGGAGAGGCCCAACGCACCAAGATGATCCGCCACCTCGGCTCCTCGCTCACCGACGTCACCTACGTCTTCGACGAACCCACCATCGGCCTGCACCCGCACGATATCCAGCGCATGAACGACCTGCTGCGCCAACTCCGCGACAAAGGCAACACCGTCCTCGTCGTCGAACACAAACCCGAAGCCATCGAAATCGCCGACCACATCGTCGATATCGGCCCCCGCGCCGGCAGCGACGGCGGCGAAATCGTCTTCGAAGGCACCGTCGATGGCCTCCGCGCCAGCGGCACCCTCACCGGACGCCACCTCGACGACCGTGCCGCCCTCAAGAAATCCGTGCGCACCCCGTCGGGCGCCCTCGAAATCCGCGGCGCCGACTCCCACAACCTGCGCCACGTCGACGTCGACATCCCGCTCGGCGCCCTCGTCGTCGTCACCGGCGTCGCCGGCTCCGGCAAGAGCTCCCTCATCACCGGCTCGGTCTCCGGACGCGACGGCGTCGTCACCATCGACCAGGGCGCCATCCGCGGCTCCCGCCGCAGCAACCCCGCCACCTACACTGGCCTCCTCGACCCCATCCGCAAAGCCTTCGCCAAAGCCAACGGCGTCAAACCCGCCCTCTTCAGCTCCAACTCCGAAGGCGCCTGCCCCACCTGCAACGGCGCCGGCGTCATCTACACCGACCTCGGCGTCATGGCCACCGTCGAATCCACCTGCGAGGAATGCGAAGGCAAACGCTTCCAGGCCGCGGTACTCGAATACACCCTCGGCGGCCGCAATATCGCCGAAGTCCTCGACATGTCGGTCGCCGAAGCCGAACAGTTCTTCGGCTCCGGCGACGCCCGCATCCCCGCCGCCCACAAAATCCTCGACCGGCTCGCCGACGTCGGCCTCGGTTACCTGCGCCTCGGCCAGCAACTCACCACCCTCTCCGGCGGTGAACGGCAGCGCATCAAACTCGCCACCCAGATGGCCGAGAAAGGCGGAATCTACATCCTCGACGAACCCACCACCGGCCTGCACCTCGCCGATGTCGAACAACTGCTCGGACTCCTCGACCGGCTCGTCGACTCCGGTAAATCGGTTATCGTCATCGAACACCACCAGGCCGTGATGGCCCACGCCGACTGGATCATCGACCTCGGCCCCGGCGCCGGACACGACGGCGGCCGCATCGTCTTCGAAGGCACCCCCGCCGACCTGGTCGCCGCCCGCTCCACCCTCACCGGCGAACACCTCGCCGCCTACGTCGGCGCCTGACACCCGAGGTCAGCGCACGAACGTACCGCACCCCTCGGAGTCGTAGAACTCCAGCCACAACCGGTCCCCGTCGAATCGGGCCTGCGAAATACTGCCCGGATTCGCGCTCTCACCCACCGGGGAGAAGACGAACGTGTCACCGTCGCGATGCCGCAACGGCATCGCGACGTGACGCGGCCCCATCGTCAACAGCAGCCCGTCACCGTCCACCGCCACCGCCGCCGGACCGAAATAGTCGTTGCCGTACTCACCCGCGTAATCCTCCAGCGGCCGCGCCGGTGCCGGATGTGGCGGCGGCGCGACCCCGACCAGCTCACCGACCGGCGCGTTCAACTGCTCGAACGCCTTCGAATACAGCTCCCACCAGTTCTGCCGCACCTCACCGAACTGCACCAGATCGGCGAATTCGGCGTTCAGTGTCTCCGGCACCCCGATCGGCGCGGCATTGGTCAGCGTCACGATGCCCACGTTCGCCGAGGGAATCATCGTCATGGCGGTCGCCGCACCCTGATCGAACGCCCCCGAATGACCGAGCATCACCCGGCCCGCCGCCGAATCACTCACCGTGAACCCGAACCCGTACTGACCCGCCCGCGCGTCCGGCTCGGCGGGCGGCGACGACACCGACTGCGGTGTGAGCGCGGGCAGCAGCGCTTCGGGCGCCACCACCTGCGTATCGCCGTGTTTGCCGTTCGCCAGCACCATCATCATCCACTGCGCCATATCCGTCACCGACGAACTGACGCCTCCGGCGGGGGACTGGGCATCGGGTTGCCGTCCCGGCTGTGCCGGACGGTACACACCGTCCACCAGCACATGCCCGGACGCGCGGTCGCCTGCGGCGACGAAATCGGCGTACCGGGAGCTGGTCGACGACATACCCAGCGGACGATAGATGGTCTGCTCCGACAGCGCCGACCAGCGCTGCTTCGACGCATCGGCGACCGCCATCGCGGCCGCGGTGAGCCCGAAATTCGTATAGGCATAGGAATCGCGGAACGGAGCCAACGGCAGCATCCGCAACCGCTGGAGAATCGTGGTGCGATCGAACCCCAGATCCTCCAGCTTGTCCCCGGCGTGTTCGGGCAGCCCCGACCGATGCGCGTACAGGTCGCCGATGGTCACATGGTCGCTCACATACGGGTCCTGCAATGCGAACCACGGCGCCGGTTCACGTACCGGCGTATCCCATGTCGCCACCCCTTCCTGCACCTGACGCGCGACCACCGTGGCCCCTACGGGTTTGGACAGCGATGCCAGCTGGAATACCGTCTCCGGGTCCACCGGCTGCCGCCCGTCGACATCGCGCACTCCGAACCCCTTCTGGAACACCACCTCGCCGTCGTAGACGACGGCGACCGCCATCCCCGGAATATCGGTGTCGCGTATCAGTTCCTCCGCGCGGTATTCGAGCGTGCTCAGGATATGTTCCACCCGCCCGCGCGGTATATCGACTCCGGCCGCTTGCTCGGGCCCCAGATCCGCCGGCGGGGTCGAGGGCGCGGCCGCTCCCGGCACCGGTGTCGGTTCCCGGTTCCCGCAGCCCGATACCAGTCCCGCGGCGGCCACCACGGAGACACAGAGAACCACCAGCCGACGTCTGCGCATAGCTCGCCTCCGGGAGGTCGTCGCTGACACGAGCCCAGTCCGCCCCGAGCCTAACTCCCACCAAGTGTCCGCACCCGGTACGCGGCAGGCTGTGTTTCCGGCTCCGCCGTGCGGAGAAGGGGGGAGGGGAGCGCCGCCCCCGTGTCCGAGAGCGGGAAGGGAGCGATGTGCGCAGTCACCACCCGCACCATCGAATGTCCTTCACGAATCCACGGACGGGATACATCTGAAACAGATGACCAATGATCTTCATACGGGCATATGCGCATCAGAATATGCGTTGGTCTCCACCATCTACCTCTCCGCGAACGGGAGAAAACAAAGGAAGAGACCATATACACGGGAAGGAAGGACCGCCGGATCAAATGCAGACGAGGGGGAGGCTGCGCCCGCGCGGGATGGTCCGGCTCGTCCCGCACAGGCGCCATCGGCGGCCGAATCGCCCCCGACCTCTGCGAGCCCTGCCCACCGGTTCCTCGCCTCGGCGAACCGGTGGCAGGGGGAGAGGGGGCACCTGAACGGCTCAGTCCAGGCAGAACTCGTTGCCCTCCGGATCGGCCATCACGATGAAACCCGTCTCCATCGGCGGCGCGGGTTCGTGACGGCGGATCCGAACCGCTCCCAACGCCACCAGACGGACACATTCGGCTTCCAACGCCGCCATTCGTTCCGCGCCCTGCAACCCAGGAGCCACCCGCACATCGAGGTGGACTCGGTTCTTCACAACCTTGTCCTCGGGCACCTGCTGGAAAAACACGCGCGGGCCGTGCCCCTCCGGGTCTTCGATCGCCGAGCGCGTGTTGCGCTGATCCTCCGGAACCCCGGTCTCGGCCAGGAAATCGTCCCAGGCGTCCAACGGATCGGCGCCCTCGGGTAGTTCGACCCCGGGCGGACCGGGATGGACGTAGCCGAGGACCGCGCGCCAGAACGACGACAGCGCCCGCGGATCGTGCGCGTCGAAAGTGATCTGGATGCCGCGGCTCATCGATTGGCTCCCTTCGCGGAGAGGTCAGTGTGGAGGTAGACGTCGCGCAGCAGGCAGACCTCGGACAAATGGTGGATCAGCTCACGGTGGATGTGAAGCACCAGCGCGGCCAGCGGCAGGTCGGGATAGGGCTCGGCGTCGCCGATCGGATCCCCGAGTGCGGCCGCGCCGATTCCGCGCAGCCCATCCGACCAGACGCCGAGTTGTGTCTCCAGCTGGTCGAGCGCCTCGGCGGCGTTACCCGCGTACTCCCATGTTTCATAGGAGGCCGGAGGCGCACCGAAATGCGCGGCGTTGCGGGCCGCGAGTACACCGACGATGACGTGTCCGAGCCGCCAGGCGATCGTGGTGAACGGTGCCGGATCCGGTTGAGGGAAGGCGAAGTCGATCGTGAAATCACCCGCACCCGCCTGTATGGGTGCGGTCGAACTGCCACGGGGCCACACACTCCAGGCATCGGGAACCGGCGACCAGAAATACTCGTCGTCGGTGAGCCCGGCGAGCCGAGCCCGCAGTCCTGCTCGGTTACGACTTCGAGGTCCTCGACCCGCCGGAGCTGGCGGAGCGCTGTCATGTGCTCGCAGGCCGGCTGCGGACCGCTGGTGCCACGATCGCACCGATTCCGCCGCGAGATTCATGAGCCGAACAGATAGCCGATGGAGGAGCCCTACCTTCATTTCATCACAGGTGACGAAATGAAGGTAGGGCGGTTGCGCAGCCGGAAACGGTTCCCCGCGTAGCTCTTCGGTGGATATCGGAACGCGGCCGCTCACCGATCCGTTTCGGGTAGCGTTCGTCACCCGCGCGACGGGTGGGTGCACCGACGCCTATTCGTACAATGCCACTCCCACCCGAACACCGATAATCTACATTATGTCAACTAGTAGCCTGCGTATCGCATCGGACGAATCAGGCCTACCTCCCCTGATCACCTCGGCGCCGGCTCTCCCAGGCCGGACGTCGCCAACGATCCGATCTGTATCTACGCCGCCACCGTCAGGAGTTGGTCGGTACTCAGCCTTGGGGCGTCAGCGTGATGGCGCCGATCAGCACCCCACCCAGATACGCCGGGCCCGCGTATCCGCCATGTCCGTCGCTGAGGAGTACGACCCGGTGGCCGGGAAACAGGTCCACGTAACCACCGTCGGGCGTCGAATGAATTGGGTAACGCCCTATCAGGACCAGGTCCCCGCCGTCGACGCGCCCGTCGCGTTGCAGCAGCACGATGCCGGACGACCACGTCGTGGACGTATAGGCGCCGGGTTCGACGTCGGCGAATGCCGGGCCGGCCGTGCCGAAGAGAGTGGCGGCACCCACGGCCACCGCGATCGCAGCTGTCCGGACTATCGCTGGTCTGGCACCTATGGACATCGTCAACTCCTGCCGCATCGAGTGGCCAACTCTACGCCTGCCGACTCTGATCCGGCCGAATATTCACGAATCGAATACGCGGGGTTACCAGTAGCACGCTGCGGCTTGCCTCGACTCCACTCCCCGGGCCACTACGCATGCCTCCGCCCACTCATTTCCTGCGCCTGTTCAGCCCAGCAGTGCGGCACCACGTCCCGGCCTGTCGTCCGCCAGGATGCTGCGCGTCGGTATCAGCTCCGATCTCGGCACGGTGCCAGGTTTCACCGTGTCGACAAGTCTCTGTCCGCTGTCGCAGCGTGATGCGGGATGCCGGCCGCATATCCCACTCGAGCCGGAACCGGTTGCGCTACAAGGGGAATTGAAAATTCGGGTTGCCGAGTGCTCCCGCTGCTGCGGGTGATGACAGTGAGTATGATCAGCCGACGTGGAACCTGATATGTGCGAATGCCTCGGCGTGAGAAGCCGACTGGGCTCGGCGTCGACGCTGATCTCACAGCATGAGAACGCCGGCGTCGTGATGCTCACGGGGTCCGCTCGGTTTCCGTGGTGAACTGCAGCCCTGGCTACGGGTTCAGGAGCGCGCTTCTGCCCGCGCTCCAGGCACGTAGATCTATGGACGTGGTCCATACCGTTCGCCGACGTGTCGCTGTGTGCTCCCGGCCAGCGCAGTGTTCCCCGAAATCTCAGCATGTTCGTATTCCTGTTACTTACTCTGGAGTGACCCATTGACCACGCCGTTCGAATCACCTCACCGGCAACCCCGGCACGCAGCCCCGCAACCGCCGCCATATGACCCGACCCGGGTTCCGATGTGGGAGGAAGGCTTCGCCAACGACCCGCACGAGGCATATCGGGCGATGCGTCGCAAGCACCCTTCCTTGGCGCAGGTGGAAGTGTCGCCGGGGGTCCAGGCCACGCTGGTGATCGGCTACCGTACCGCGGTACACATCGGTAACGATGCTTCTCATTTTCCGGCCGACCCGCGAACATGGGAAAGAGATATCCCGGATTCGTGTCCGGTGAAGTCGATGATGCAGTATCGCCCTAATGCTCTGCGTAGCGCGGGCGTCGAACACCGTCGCTACCGTGAGGCCAGCGTCTACAGCATCGACAGAATCAACCTGTACAACTTGCACGAAGAGATCGAGACCATCGCTCTTTGGGCAGTCAACGATTTCTGTGAGCTCGGATACGCCGACCTGGTCAATCAATACGCTGTTCCGGTCACATTCGCCTATCTCAACCGTATGGTCGGTTGCCCCGCGGACCTGGGTGATCGCGTCAAGCAGGGTATGGCGCTGATGTTCGAGGGCGATCCGAGTGGCAAAGGTAATGCGCTGTTCGTCAACGCACTGTCGGATCTGGTTCTGCTGAAGCAGCAGGAGCCCGGCGACGACGTCACCACCAGCCTGATTCGCCATGAGGCCGACCTGAGCCACGAGGAGCTCGTGCACCAGCTGGTCACTATCTACGGCGCGGGGATCGAACCGTTGGCCAACCTGATCGGCAATACTCTGTTGCTGATAATGAGAGACGACCGGTTCCACGGAGAAAGTGCGCTGACGACGTCTGATGCGCTCAATGAGTTGCTGTTCAAGGACCCGCCGCTGGCGAATTTCCTCATCACCTATCCGCCGCAGCCGATCCTCATCGATGGGGTGTGGTTGCCCGCACATCAGCCGGTTGTGACCAGCCTGTCGGCATGTAACAACGACCCGGAGATCGCGGGTGAGTTCACGGACAATCGTTCGCATCTGGCGTGGGGTACCGGGCCCCACGCCTGCCCAGCTCAGCAGGTCGCATACGCGGTCGCGAAGAACGCGATCGATCAGCTGCTCGACAAGTTGCCGGATATCAGGCTGGCTCGCCCGGCCGCTGAACTGACCTACCGGCCGGGGCCCTTCCATCGCTCCTTGGCCGAGTTGCCCGTCGTGTTCGAACCGTCCCGGCCTTTCGCGCCTGTCCCTGCACCGGCCAGTCGATTCTGAAGTCTGTGTCGGCTTCGGGTTGCGCCCGCGGGGCACCCCCAACCCGCCCCAAAAAAAC